>DASVAW010000158.1 GCA_036376135.1 Candidatus Polarisedimenticolaceae bacterium
GCCGGAACTTCAGCTCCTCGGGAATCATCGGGCCGGGGGGGCGCTTGCGAAGCCATTCGGACAGCGTCAGGCCGCGGACGAGCTCCATCGCGAAGTAGTGGAGTCCGTCCTTCGTCGCTCCCGTTTCGTAAAGGGCCGCGATGCCGGGGTGACGAAGGAGGGCGAGGGTCTGGACCTCGCGCTGGAACAGCCGCAGCGTGTCGGAGGAGACGTGCGCGCCGCCCCGGATCACCTTCAACGCGACCGGCCGGTGCGGATGCTGCTGCTCCGCCTCGTAGACGACCCCCATCCCGCCTTCGCCCAACTTGCGGACGAGCCGGAAGTCCCCGATGGTGCGATCGCCGGGCTGGTCCACCACCACCTTGCCGGTGGCGGTCTCCGTCCCGTCCGCCATCCGCAGCATCGGCTGGAGCCGCTTCAGGCCCTCGCGGACCTCGGACTCCTCGATCCCTTCGGCAGCCCAGTCGATCGCTTCACCGTCGAGCAGTCGACGCGCGAGGTCGAGGAGTCGGTCGTCGCGGGCGGACGCGTCCATCGTGGTTCGGGGCCCCTCGCGAAGACAATACGGACCGACATCACGGACCCAACGCGTCCTTGACCGTTGTTTGGCGTTTTGTTCGTGCCGCGGCGCGGCGGGCGCGGAACGGGGGCCGGGCCCCGGGAACGGGCTCGACCCCCGCGGTGCCTACGTCGTGAAGATGTTCGTGGTGAACACCTGGTTGTTGACGACGTGGAAGAAACGCGCGATGTCGAAGTCGGCCTCGAGCCGGGTCTCGACGTAGATCTCCGGCGTCGCAGGATCGCCGGGGAACGCCTTCAGGGCCTCGAACTCGATGGTCTTCCTCACGACCGGCATGCCGGGGGTGAGGACGTTGGTCATGGGAACGGCGATCGTGGTCCCGGTGACCGGCTTGGCGTACGTCGTGCCCTTGATGGTGGCGGTGACGTCGCGGTAGAGCGGCAGGCCCAGCTCCTCGGTCGGGCAGTTCGGAAGCGGCCCGAGCCAGAGGGTGAACTCGACCTTGAACCGCTCCCCGACGTTGATGTGCATGCCCGGCTTGTCGACGATCGTGGCGTGCAGGTGAAGCGCCTGCACCGCCTCGTTGCGGAGCTTGTTCAGCTCCACCCAGTAGTTCCACGCGATGTTGGGGAGCATCCGCTCGAGCTGCTCGACGGGGAGCATCTCGCGCACTTCCTTCTCCTTGACCGTGGACATCGTCGAACCCTCCAGATCACGAAAGGCGAAACGGCGAAACCGTGAAACGGACGAAGCGTTGAGTTGGGAGGGGTTCCTCGAGGTGCGGATTCCCGGCGGCGCCCGCGCGCGCGGCGCCCGGATCCGCTTCGAGGGGCGGGCGGCTCGGTGTTGCATGGCCGCTCTCGCGTAAACCCGGAATCACCCGTGAACGCACGCACCATAGCGCCGACGCGCATCGCGCACACGGGTTCGGGCGGAGATTTTTCTGCCGTGGCGCGGCGCCTACTTCAGCGCGGCCTCGATCTCGTCCAGCACCGCCTGCTCGGCGGCGGAGATCTTCGAGCCCAGGCCCAGGAACCCTCCGGCCGCCTCGGCCACGCCGCGGGTGATCCGGCGCATCCGCTCGCGCAGCTCCCCCCGCTCGTGCTCGGTCAGCTGCGGCCAGAAGCTCTCCATGTACTTCGCCCACGCGGTGCAGATCGAAGGACCGGGTTTGTGGTCGAGCCACGCCTCGAGAAGGTCGCGGCTGGGGGTCCCGGGGAGGACGCCCCGATCCTCCGCCGCCTTCAGGATCGCCTGGCGTTCCTTCGCGTCGATCACCCCGTCCGCCCACGCCACGCGGGCGAGGGGCAGCAGCGTCATCGCGAGCACGGTCTCCGCGCCGATCCCCAGGGCGAGCAGGTGATCGAGCAACGCGTCGTCGGCGCCCTTGATCACGTGGCGCAGGCTGTCGCGACGCTCCTGCAGCTCCGCTTTCCTGCGCATCTCCTCCAGGAGCTTGGCGTTCTCCTGAGCGAAGAAGGCGTCTTCGAGGGTTCGGGCATCGGGGTTGATCGGGGGCTTGGACATGCTGGTTTCTCCGGGCCGGAGATTCTACCAGCGCCCCCGTCAACGGCGGACGACCACCTCCAGGTACTCCCCGGGAACCACGAGCGACGTTCCTCCCGACCGATCGTGCCGGGCGAGCAGCTCCCGCAGGTCGCGGTCGAGCGCGGCCTGGCCGTCCGCGTCGAGCGCCGCGAAGGCGCGATGCACCGGTCCGTACCAGCGACGGAACACGTCGATCCAGTGCCCGGCCGACCGGTAACGGAAGACGAAGTGACGGCGCGTCGTCCCGATCTCGGTGACCGTGCCGCCGAACAGCTCGCGCAGCCCGTCGGCGGTCCCCCAGTAGGCGGGCGACCGCAGTCCCGGCGGGGGGGGGACGTGACGGCCGACGACGCGGAACAACTCGCCGATGAACCCCTCGGGAGTCCAGTTCGCGAGCGCGATCACCCCGCCGGGGCGGCAGACGCGCGCGAGCTCGGCCGCGGCACGCGCCTGATCGGGCGCGAACATCACGCCGAACGTGGACAGGACGGCGTCGAACGAACCGTCCTCGAACGGGAGGTCCTCCGCGTCCCCCTCGTGGAAGGCGACGTCGAGTCGCTCGCCGGTCGCGCGGTCGCGGGCGCGCTGCACGAGCGACGGGACGTAGTCGACGCCGACCACGTCGCAGAAGCGACGGGCCGCCGCGAGCGAGGCATTGCCGTTGCCGCACGCGACGTCGAGCACGCGCGAGCCGGCGCGGAGGTCGGCGGCTTCGCAGAGCGTCTCGCCGACGACCTGAAGGGTCGTGCCGATGACGGAGAAGTCGCCGGAGGCCCACATGGCCTGCTGGCGTGCCTTGATCTCCTGGAACGGGACGGAGGGGGCCTGCATCGTCTCTCCTTTCGGGGATCCGTTCGGATCGAACTCCTCCCCATCACGGAAAGTACCCTGCCCCGGGGTCATGGGACATGACCTCGCGTCCGAGGTGCTTGCCCGTCCGTCCGGCCCCCTCGCCGAATCAGAGGAAATAGAAGCTACTCGTACCGCAGGGCCTCGATCGGATCCTGCCGCGCGGCCTTCACGGCGGGCCACATCCCGAAGACGAGCCCGACGGTCGTCGACACCCCGAACCCGAGCACGACCGACCACCACGGCGCGGCGGCCTGGAAGTGCAGCAGGGCGCGGACGAGGAAGGCGGCCGAGAGACCGAAGGCGATCCCGACGATCCCCCCGACCCCGGTGAGGGTGACCGCCTCCACGAGGAACTGCGACGCGATGTCCCGGCGGGTGGCGCCGAGCGCCTTCCGCAGCCCGATCTCGCGCGTCCGCTGGGTGACGTTGACGAGCATGATGTTCATGACTCCCACGCCGCCGACGACGAGCGCGATACCCGCGACGACGAGCATCGCCGCCGCGACGCCGTTCGTGATCTGCTTGAACTGCTCGAGGCGTCCCGCGCTCGTCCAGACCGCGAAGTCGTTCTCCTGGTCGGCGCGAAGGCCCCGGCGCTGACGCAGGACCGCGGTCCCCTCCTCGATGAGCTCGTCCACGAGCTCCGGGCTTCGCGGGACCGTCGCGATGTGGATCGTGTCGCCGCCGCCGTTCTTGATCTCGGGGAACTGATCGTCGAACGCGGTGATCGGGATCGCGATGTAGTTGTCGACGCTGCCGTCGAAGAATCCCCCCTTGGGCTCGAAGACGCCGACCACGCGATACCCGCGCCCGTTGAGCAGAAGCTCCCGGTCCATAGGGTCCTGCAGGGGGAACAGCGCGGTCACGAGGTCCGGGCCGATCACGCAGACGCGATTGGCGAGGCGCACGTCGGCGTCCGTGACGAACCGGCCGTCCTCGACGAAGTGGGTGTTGGCTTCCTGGTAACCGGGGACGATGCCGGCGACGACGGCGCCGTTGGCCTCGTAACGACCCGCGCGCGCGGTCGCGCGGCCGTCGGTGATCCAGCGCTCGGCGGAGACCGCCTTCACGGAGGGGCTCAGCCGCGCGATCGCCTCGGCGTCCTCGATCGTGAGGTCGCGCCGGTTCCGATGCTCGTCGGGGATCTCGCCGTGCCCGAAACGCGGCTCGAACTTCTGGAACTGGACGAGGTGCGTGCCGAAGGCGGTGAACGAGGCCGTGACCTGGCGGTCGAAGCCGACGACGAAGCTGACCATCATGATGACGGTCGCGACCCCCGCCATCACGCCGAGGACGGTGAGGAAACTGCGCAGCTTCTGCTCGCGCATCGCGCCGAGCGCGAATCGGACGTTCTCGAGCCATCCCGACCCGACGCCGCGCGGCTTCATGCCTCGTCCCTCAGCGCGTCGACGACGACGAGATTCGAGGCGTTGCGGGCCGGGAAATAACCGGCGGTGAGACCGACGGCGACCGCCAGCCCGAAGGCGGACCCGAGGATGATCGGGGTGACCCGGACCGGGAAATCGAGGGCCGCCTGCACGCCGAACGCGGCGCCCGCGCCCAGCGCCAACCCCGCCGCACCGCCCCCCGCCGCCAGGAGCGTGGCCTCGAGGAGGAACTGGCGGCGGATGTCCCGCTTGCGCGCGCCGAGCGCGAGCCGGACGCCAATCTCCTTCGTCCGCTCCACGACGCCCACGAGCATGATGTTGGCGATCACGATGCCGCCGACGCCGAGGGAGACGCCGGAAATGAGCATCGTCAGCAGGAACGCGGCGGTGGAGATCTGCCGCCACAACGTCTGCAGCCCCTCCGCGGTGACGACGCCGAAGGGGTCGGGATCCCGGAACGGCGTGTGCCGCAGGGCGCGAAGGACCGACCGGACCTCGTCGGAGGCGGTCGCGACCCCCGGAACGCCGCCGCGCGCCTTCACGAGGAAATCGACCGTGTTGCGCGTGCCCCACGTCTGCCGGAACGCGCGCAACGGGACGAAGGCCTGGTCGTCGAGGCTGGGTCCGAGGGAGCGCCCCTGTTTCGCGAGGACCCCGACGACCCGGAACGCGACGCCGTTGAGGGTGAGGTCGCGTCCCACCGGATCGAGGCCCCCGAACAGCTCGTCCTTGACGTCCCAGCCGATGACCGCGATGCGCTGCGCGGCGGTGTCGTCGACCTCGGCGAAGTAGCGGCCGGCGGCGAGATCGAGGTTCATCAGGGCGCCGTAGTTGGCGGTCGTGCCGTGCGCCGTCACCCCGCCGAGGCGCCGGTCGCCCCGCTTGGCGGCGACCTGGGTCGTCACGTCCGCGGCGAGCGCCTCGGCCCGCGTGAGACGCGACGCCAGCACGTCGAAGTCGCGCAACGTGAGGTCCGGACGCTTCAGGGCCTCGAAGAACTCCTCGCGCGAGGTGATCACCCCGAACTTGGTGACGACGAAGACGTCCGGGGAGAGCAGGATCACCTTCTCGCGGACGAAGGCGTCGAGCCCCGCGATGACCGAGGCGACGCCCACGATCGTGGTCACGCCGATGACGACGCCGAGGAGAGTGAGCGCGCTGCGAAGCGCGTGCGCTCGGATCGACTCGAACGCCGCGCGAGCGAGCTCCCGCAGGACCACGGCGTCAGCCCTCCTTCGCGGCCCCTTCGGGGGGCGCCTCGCGCACGCCGTCGCCGGGCTTCAACGCGCGCAGCTCCCGGAACGGGCCGGTGACGATCGTCTCCCCTTCCTTCACCCCGTCGAGCACCTCGACGGCGAGCTCGCCGAGCAGTCCCGTCTTCAGCGGACGGAACGCGACTTTGCCGCCGTCGACGACGTACACCCCTTCCGTCTCCTCGCGCCGTTCGTCCTCGCGAACGACGAGCGCCTGGATCGGGACGGTGACGACCTTCTCGCGGAACCCCGTGAGGATGTCCGCCTGCACGGAGAGCCCGGGCTTGATCCCGTCCGGCGGGTTGTCGATGCGCACCTTCACCTTGAACTTGATCGCCTCGGTTCCCCCGGCCGTCGCGGTGATCGGGGAGTTGCCGACCTCGGTGACCGTGCCGTCGAAGGTCCGGTTGGGGTAGGCGTCGATGTGCACCCGCGCCTTCTGGCCGAGGGCCACCGACGGGATCGAGGTCTCGTCGATCTCCATTTCCGCCTCGACGACGGACATGTCCGAGATGGTCAGGAGCACGGTCCCCGGCTGGTTCTGCACGCCGATGACCGCGACCTCCCCCTCCTCGATGCGCCTCGCGGTGACGATGCCGTCCATCGGGGAGCGGATCGTGGTCTTGGAAAGCGTGTCGCGGACCCCCTCGAGGGAGGCGCGCGCCTGGTCGACCCGGCGCTCCGCGCCGAGGAGGGCCGCACGGCGGGTCGCCTCCTCGGTTCTCGCCCGCTGCCGCTCGGCCTCGGGGAGGATCCCGGCGCGGAAGTTCTCCTCGGCGCGGGCCGCGTCCGCGCTGGCGAGCGTGAGGGCGTGCCGCGCGGCGTCGAGGTCCTCGAGCAGGGCCTGCATCGAGAACTCGCTGCTGCGGGCCTGCGCCCGGGAGTTGGCCGCGTCGATCTGGAGCAGGAACTGTCCCTTCCGGACGGCGTCCCCCTCCCGCACGGCCAGTTGGGTGACCTGCCCCGCGACGGTCGCGGAGATATCGACTTTCTTCTGGGCCTGGACGCGACCGTTCGCGCTCACCTTGGCCTGAAGGTCCTCGCGTGCCACCTTGGCGAAGACGACCGCCGCCGGCTTCGGTCCCCGGCGCGACACCACGAAACCGGTCGCCACCGCGACGCCGAGCAACACCCCGACCCCGACCCACACCTTGCGTTTCATCGAGGCCCGACCCTCCGAACCTCAGTACGCAGCGAGTGTACCGAGGTTGAGGGTCGACCTCCGGGGAATGCGGTGAACGGCCCTTATCGACGGCTCAGCGGGCGTCGACCAGGACCGTTTCGGTCTCGCGGGCGCCGAACTCGACCGAGATCGAACCGGCTCCGATGTACTGCTCGAGCTCGACCGACCCGGGCCGGGCGGCCGTGATCGTCCCCCGGTGCGTGCGGCCGTTCTTCGTCAGGATCTTCGCCGCGCGGCCGACGTATTGCTTCGCGTCCGCGAAGGGGACCGGGGCGTAGCCGTCCCGCGTGACCGTCTCGGGGTCGAACTCGGACTTCGGAAGGGACGGGTGCGGGAGGGTGTTGAGCACGAAGGGGGCGGGCGACGGGCTTTCCGCTTCGTGGAGGGGGGAAGCCGAAGGCGCGGGCTCCTCATGCGACGCCCCGCCGTCCCGACTCATGCGGGCCTGCTCCTGCTTCATTTCTTCCTGCATCCGGCGGGCCATCTCGCCGCCGACCGCGCTCGCCGCCATCGTGCCGGCGACGACGAAACAGAGGCCCGATGCGACCGCCGGGACGAAGCTCGTGAGGAACGGCTTCTTGGCGTCGGGCCAGAACTTGACGGCGAAGACGATGTTCGCGAAGGGAACGAGCAGGGTGAGGAACCCCCAGAGCGGTCCCCCCTTCCGGAAGGCCACCACGATGAGCCAGACCGAGCCCACGAAGGCGACGAACCCCAGGAGCGCGCCAAACGCCACCAACCCCATCGCGGAACCGAGCATGGTCGACCCCTCCGGCGACGAAACTTAGGGTCCCGGGGCGGCCGGTCAAGGCGGCACCGGGAATTGACCCCGGTCTGTCGCGCCCGGCGACCGGTCGTCCTACCCTTCGCTCATGCCCATGAACCTTCCCGAACTGGTCTCCGGCAATCGCCTGACCGCCCTCGGTGCGATCGAGGCGGGATGCCGGTTCTTCGCCGGTTACCCGATCACGCCTTCGAGCGAGATCTATCAGACGATGATGGAGGAGCTGCCGCGCCGCGGCGGGCTCGCCGTGGCGTCTCCGGACGAGATCACCGCCCTTTGCGCCTGCGTCGGCGCGTCGATGGTGGGGCACCGGGCGATGACCGCGACGTCGGGGCCGGGGTTCTGCCTCATGACCGAGACGATGCAATACGCCGTGATGACCGAGACCCCGGTCGTGGTCGCGTTCGTTCAGCGTCTCGGACCGTCCACGGGGGGAGCGACGCAGGGGGGGCAGGGGGACGTCCTGCTCGCCGAACACTGCACGTCGGGGGGATACACCGTTCCGGTCTTCGCCCCCGCCACGGCAGCCGAGTGTTTCACCCTGACGCAGACGGCGTTCGCCTGGGCCGAGCGGCTGAGAACCCCCGTCGTGCTTCTCTCCGACAAGGAGGTCGGGATGACCCTCGAGGGGGTGGAGGTCGGCGCCCTCGACCGCGTCGAGGTCGTCGCACGGCGTGCGTTCGAAGGGGGCGACGCCAAGTACGCCCCCTACGGCCGGCCGTGCGCCGAGGAGCCGCCCCCCTTCGTGCCGGTCGGCGGCGATCTCAAGGTCGTGGCGACCGGCTCCGCGCACGACGCCGAGGGACGGTTGAAGAAGAACTCCGCGGAGGTGTTGTCCCTGCTCCGGAGCCTGCAACGGAAGATCGAGGCGCACGCCGGAGAGATGGAGCTCGTCGGGGAAGACCTGCAGCCCGGGGCCGAGACGCTCGTGTTGAGCTGGGGGATCACCACGCGCGCGGCCCGGGAGGCGGTCGGCCGGCTTCGCGCCGCGGGGCGCCGCGTCTCGTTCCTGCAGGTTCGGACGTTGTTCCCGGTCCCCGAGGCCGCGCTCGCGCGCGCGGCGGCCGGCGCGAGCCGGGTCGTGGTCGCCGAGGAGAACCTCACCGGCCTGTACGCCGCCGTGCTCGAGCGCCATCTGCCCGGCGTTCGCGTCGAACGGGTCAACGCGATCGGGGCCATGATCCCCCCCTCCGCGATCGTCGAGGCGGTGGAGGGCGCATGAGCGACAGCGGATTCCTCAAGCCCGACGCCGCGCTCCCCTACTGCAAGGGGTGCGGCCACGCCCACGTGCTCCGCGCGATCGACGCGGCCCTCGACGCCCTCGAGCTCCCCGCGCGCGACCTGTGCGTCGTGACCGACATCGGGTGCGTGGGGCTCGCCGACGCGCAGATCGACCGGCCGCACACGGTGCACACCACCCACGGGCGATCGACCGCGTTCGCCACCGGCATCGCGCTCGCGGACGCCGTGCTCGGCGCCGGCCGCCTCAAGACGCTCGTGATGATCGGCGACGGCGGATCGATGATCGGACTGAACCATCTCGTGTTCGCCGCGTCGATCAACGCCGACGTCACCGTGGTCGTTCACAACAACTTCCTGTTCGGGATGACCGGGGGCCAGCACTCCGCCTTCTCCCCCATGGGCTTCGTGACGGCGACGACGCGCGAGGGGAACCGCGTGCCCCCGCTCGATCTGGGCGCGCTGCTCGCCGCCGCTCGGGCGCCGTTCGTCGCGCGCGCCTTCGCCACCGACGGCGAGCTGCCGTCGATTCTCCGGCGCGCGATCGCGCACCCGGGGTTCGCGGTCGTCGAGGTGCTGGAGCTGTGCACCGCGCACGGCTCGCGACGCAACCCGCTCGGGGCGTCGCGCATGAAGGAGATCGTCGCCGAGGCCGGATACGCGCTGGGGGTTCTCCGCGACGAGGAGCGGCCGCATCCCCTCGAGCGCGCGGCGGAAGAGTCCGCGGAGGAGGGTGGCGCCCCCGCTGCGGTCGCCACGTTCACGGCGAAGCTCGATCGCCGGTACGGCGTGGTGCTGGCGGGAACCGCCGGCGAAAGGGTCCAGTCCGCGGCCACCTCGCTCGCGAAGGCCGCCCTCGCCTGCGGACTCCACGTCTCGCAGAAGAACGACAACCCCATCACGCAGGGGAGCGGGTTCTCGCTGTCCGAGCTGATCCTCAGCCCGCACCCGATCGACTACACCGGGATCGAGACTCCCGACGCCGTGCTCGTCGCCTCCGACGACGGCGCTCGCGAGCTCGCCCGCTCGGGGACCTTCTCACGGTGCGGCGAGGGAACCCTCGTGCTCGCCGACGAAGGGGTGGCGCTTCCGAACGTCGCCGGGGACGTGCGTCGGGCTCCGCTGCGCGCCGGTGCGGGGGCCAAGGGAGCGGCGGCCGCCGCCGTCTTGTGGTGGGTGGAGTTGACGGGAGCGATCGACCGCGCAGCCGTCCGAGGGTAGGCGCTCCTACGCTTCGGCCTGCGGAGTCTCCGGTTTTCCGCCTTCCTCTTCCTGCTTGTACACGTATTTGATCGCGTGTTTGAAGACGAGCAGGTTGGGGGCGTCCTCGCGGTTGACCTTGATGCAGTTCCGGTCGTACCACTCGATGTGGCCGCGCAGCTGCTCGCCACTGTCGAGCACGACCACCATCGGGGTCCGCGCGTTCATCTGTTTGACGTAATAGAACGCTTCGGCGCTCGTCGAATCCGGAGGAACGGGTCGGCGCCGCGGGCCGTGGTCGGGACGTCCCGGCGGGCCGGCCGGGGTCTCACGCGCAGGCGCGGAGGGGGCGGGACCTCCTGGGATCGGCGGGGCGGTGGCCACCCCGTTGGGGCTCATCGCCGGCCGAACGGGTGCGTTGAACTTCTCTTTCAGCTCGGCGAGGTTGGGACGAACGAGCTTGCGATTGACCATCGCGCCTCTCCAGGGGCCGGATCCATCAAAAACGCTCGACGCACTCGCTTCCGGACGTCACCGCCCAATTCGTCTCCGTCGATGGTGGCGGAAGGTTCGGGCGTTGGAAGCTGTCGGGATGTTACCCGTAGGTTTCAAAAAGTGCAACCCTTATGTCTCACCGCGTGACCTGGGACACGCGGTTCTGATATTTCGGCATCACGACGATGGTGGCCTCGCTTCGGGCGCGCACGATGAACGCATTGTACCCGGCCTCGAACTTCTCGTTCGAGAGCTTCTGGCGGACTTCCTCGCGTACCTCGTCGAGCGACCGGATCCGTGCGTCGGTCCGCTCCTCGACCTTCAGGATGTGAAAGCCGTAGGGCGTCTCCATGACGCCGCTGACCCCGCCGACGGGGAGGGTGAAGCTCGCCGTATCCAGCGCCTCCGCGAGGTCCCCTTTCGTGACCGTCCCGAGAAGCCCCCCCTTCTCCTTCGTGCCCGCGTCGGAGACCTCCGCGGCGATCGCGGCGAAGTCGGCGTCGGGCGCCGCGGCGCGGGCCCGGATCGCCTCCGCGTCGGCCCGGCGCGCCTCCTTCTTGTCCCCCTCGGCGAGCAGGACGATCTCCCGGACCGTGGCCTGGGCGGGGAGGCTGAATGCTTCGGGGTGGGCCGCGTAGTAGGTCTCGACGTCCCGGTCGGCGATCGAGATGCGGTCGGACACCTCGAAGCGGATCACCTCGGACGGCGCGGACATCTCCACGAGGCGTTTCTTGAGCTCGTCGGCGGTGATCCCCTCGGCGGCCAGCGCCTTGGCGAGGTCCTCGTCCGACAGGTTCTGCTGCTCCTTGAACATCTTCAGGTACATGTCGCCGACCTTGGTCATGTCGAACAGCTTCTGCGCCCGGTGGAGCAGGACCTTGTCGTCGATCATGCGCTGGAGCACGAGCGCCTTCGCCTCGGCCACCCTGGCGTCGAGCTCGGGGCCGGTGAATGCCCGGTACAACTCCGCCAGGACCTGCTGCTCGCGATCCTCGAGGTCGGACTTGGTGATGACGTCGTCGTTCACCTTCGCGACGACCTCCTCGAGAACCTCGCCGGCGATGACGCCCGGCATCGCGAGCGCCAGCGTGAAGAGGCAAGCCGCGACCGCCCGATTGCGGGATCGACCCATCCGAGTACCTCCAGCGTGGAATCGGAAACCCGAGTGCCCGGAGTCTAACAGCCGAGGGAACGCCGCGCTCACGACCCCTCCGGGCGATAGGGGAACGGGAGCCGATCCGGCCGGGGCTCCACGCGGTGGCGGCTCGCGACCTCGCGCCGGATCGTCCGCTCGTCCTTGCCGGGATTCTCGAGCACGAGGTCGTCGAGCAGCCGGCGCAGGGTCAACTCGCGCCGGGCCCGCTCGCGCCGCTGGGCCGCCTGGGGCCCGTCCTCCTCCGGGGCCTCCCCCGAGAGCCAGGCCCGGACCTCCACCTCCCCCACGCGGATTCCCCGGGCTTCCGCCTCCGCCAGCAGCGTCTCCTCCGAGACGAAATCGTCGAACAGGCGGCTGCGTACCCGGGCGTCGTCCGCCGGAGCGAGCGGCTCCTCCAGCTCGGACGGATCGAAGTTCGCCGCGACGTAGGCGTCGAAGTGTTCGGTGGGGACGCCCCGGCCGTCGATCACGAGGATGGCGTCCGCGGGGGGCGGCGACGGCGCGGCCGGGGGTCCGGCGGCCGGTGGGGTCGCGGGCGATCCGCATGCGGCGAGAAACACCACCGAGACGAGGCCGACGCGCGCTGCGATCATGCTGCCGCCTCCCCGAGCCGCTCGAGCATCTCGCGGGCGGCCCGGATGCGCTCCCCCGCCCCGGAGGGAGCCGGGACGATCATCATGCCCGAAGAGGTCCAGGTCCCGCGCTCCCGTGCGAGCAGATCGACGAGCCGCGCGGGGTCCAGCTGCGCGGCATCGTGGAATCGGATCTGGAATCGGCCCTCGACGAGGTCCACGCTCCGGACGCCGAGCCGGTCGGCGACCAGGCGCAGGCGCGCGAGGTCGAACAGGTGTTTCCCGGCGGCGGGAAGGTGCCCCCGACGGTCCTCCGTGTCGGCCTGCAGCGTGTCGACGTCGGCCTCCGCCCGCGCGGCCGAGAGCCGCTTGTACAATGCGAGCCGGTCCCCCACGTCGGGGATGAAGCTCTCCGGGATCTTGATGTCGATGCCGAGATGGAGGGTGGCGGGCGCTCGCTCGGGAGCCGCCTCGCCGCGCAGCTCCGAAACCGCCCGCTCGAGCATCTGCGTGTAGAGATCGAATCCAAGGCTCGCGATATGTCCGTGCTGGCGCGCGCCGAGGAACTCCCCCGCTCCGCGGATCTCGAGGTCGGCCGCGGCCAGCCGGAATCCGGAGCCGAGGTCGCTGAACTCCTGGAGGGCACGAAGCCGTCGCCGGGCCACCTCGGTCAGGACGTGCCGGCCGGGGATGAGGAAATAGGCGTACGCGCGCTGCTCGGAGCGGCCCACCCGGCCGCGCAGCTGGTAGAGCTGGGCCAGCCCGAAGCGGTCGGCGCGGTTCACCACGATCGTGTTGGCCGCGGGAATGTCGAGCCCGTTCTCCACGATCGTCGTCGAGACGAAGACGTCCGCCTCGTGGTGGATGAACTGGAGCATCACGCGCTCGAGCTCCCGGTCGTTCATCTGGCCGTGCCCGACCACGATGCGCGCCTCGGGCACCATCTCGCGCAGCGCGCGGACCAGCGCCGGGATCGTCTCGACGCGGTTGTGCACGAAGTAGACCTGGCCCTGGCGCCGGAGCTCCTGGCGGATGGCCTGCGCCACCACGTTCTTGCGGAACGGGATCAGGTAGGTCTGAATCGCCGACCGGCCCGGCGGCGGGGTTTCGATGATGGAGAGGTCGCGCACGCCCGCGAGCGACATCTGGAGGGTCCTGGGAATCGGGGTCGCCGTCATGGAGAGCACGTCGATTCCCAGCGACAGGCGCTTGAGCCGCTCCTTGTCGGCCACGCCGAACCGCTGCTCCTCGTCGACGACGAGCAGGCCCAGGTTGCGGAAGGAGACGTCCTTCGACAGGAGGCGGTGCGTGCCGACGACGACGTCCAGCTCTCCGGTCGACAGGGCCCGGAGGGACTCGCGCACCTCTCCGCTCGACCGGAACCGCGAGACCATCCCCACCTTCACGGGAAACGGCGCGAAGCGTTCGCGCAGCGTCTCGTGGTGCTGGGCGGCGAGCACGGTGGTCGGCGCGAGGAGGGCGACCTGGCGGCCGTCCATCACCGCCTTGAACGCCGCGCGCACCGCGACCTCGGTCTTCCCGAAGCCGACGTCGCCGACGAGCAGGCGATCCATCGGGTGCGGCGACTCCATGTCGGCCTTCACCTCGGCGAGCGCGCGCACCTGGTCCGGCGTCAGGGCGTACGGGAACGACGCCTCGAGCTCCCCCTGCCACGTCGTGTCGGGCGAAAACGCATGGCCCGTGGCGGCGCGCCTGCGTGCGTAAAGCTCGAGGAGCTCCTTCGCCATCGACTCGACCGACTTGCGGACCCTGGACTTGACCCGCTCCCACCCCGGGCCGCCGAGCTTGTCGAGGGTCGGCGTCGACCCCGCGACGCCGCTGTACTTCTGCACGAGGTCGAGGCGATCGACGGGGACGAAGAGGCGGTCGCCTCCCGAGAATTCGAGGACCATGAAGTCGCGGTTGAGCGACCCGCCCTTGGGACGTCCCAGTCCGGTGTACCGCGCGACGCCGTGGTCCACGTGGACCACGAGATCCCCGATCCTGAGGTCGCGGAAGTCGGAGACGAACGCCGCCTTCGAGCGCGTCCGGCGCTCCGCGGGGCGGGCCTCCTCGCCGAAGATCTCGCGCTCCGACAGCACCACGAGCGCCTGGGCCGGCAGCTCGAAGCCGTGGCGCAACCCGCCGACGACGACGAACAGTCCGCCCGGGGCCCAGGCCTCGGCCGGGATCGCACCGTCGTCGGCGGCGAGGGCGTGCGGCAGCGCGTACTCGCCGAACACCTCGGCGAGCCGCCTGGCGCTCCCGGCGGTGCGCATCACGCACACGACGCGCACGCCCCGGCGCACCTCCGCGCCGACCGCGCCGGCGAGCTCGCCCAGGCGCCCGGCGTAGGATCGCGCGCCGCGGCCCGGGAGCTCGAGCGCCGCCTCCACCCCCGCCGGCGGATCGCCGCGAAGCTCCTGGAGCGCCAGGTCCCACGCGTCCAGCCGCGCCAGCACGCGTCGTGGGTCGAGTGCGAGGACGTCGGGCGGAGGGAGGATCCGCGTGCCCGCCTGCTCGTAGGCCACGCGGCGCTCGTGCGCGGAGCGTGCGATCTCCTCGGCGACGCGCTCGGGCTCGTCGACGACGAGCGCGAAGCCGGGCGCGTGCTCGAACAGGTCGGTCGGGCGCGACGCGGTGAGCGCGGCGAGCGCCTCGAGCCCGGGGAAGTACCCCTCGGTGCGGAGGATCTCGAGCCGTTCCCGCAGGGGGAGCACGGGCGCATCGGCGCTGCGGGCCCGCGCGGCGGCGTCCTCGATCCACCGCGCGAGACGCTCCACCGCCTCGTCGGTGGCCGGGCTCTCGATGACGGCGCCGACGACGGCGCGGTCGAGCGCGCCCGTCGAGCGCTGGTGGTCCGTGTCGAACCGCCGCAGCGACTCGATCGTCTCGCCGAACAGCTCGATCCGGACCGGCTCCTCGGACTCCACGGGGAAGATGTCCACGATGCCGCCGCGGCGGCTGACCTCCCCGGGCGCGGCCACGACGTCGACCCGCCGGTACCCCCAGCGGATCGCCTGGAGGACGAACCGATCGGGGGCGAGCGCGTCCCCGACGCGCAGGACGCGCACCCGCGCCGCGATCTCCTCCGGAGCCGGAAGCGGATCCAGCAGGGCGCGGGCCGGAACCAGGAGGACGCCGATCTCGCGCCGGGCGAGCCTCGACAACGCGATGACCCGCTCCCGGCCGACCTCGGGGTGAGGCGCGATGTCGTCCCACGGATCCGCGTCGAAGGCGGGGAACATCGCGACCGCGGAGCTCTCCCCCGCCGCGAGCGTAAAGGCCGCCGCGAGGTCGCGGCGCCAGCTCTCCGCCGCCGCGTCGTCCGGGACGACCACGAGGAGTTGCCGTCCGGCGCGCGCGCGAAGCAGCGCGAGCACGACCGCACGGGCCCCCTCCACGAGCCCCGCCACCGCCGTTCGCGGCGCGCGCGAGGCCAGCCGCCGCTCGATCTCGAGGAAGGTCGGATCTCCGACGAGCGGAGCGAACAGCGCGTGCGCCGCGTCCATCGGAACGGACCCGCGCCCTCAGGCCCGGGGAGCGGTCGCTTCGGGGTTGTACCGACCGCGACGGAAGCGCCACCGCACGCGGGCGACGTCCGCCAGCATGTTGAGCGGGTCGCGGAAGATGCTGACCTTCGAGCCCGGCGCGTTGCGCCAGACGACCGGGACCTCGACGACGGCGAGGCCGAACTTCCGGCACAGGAACAGGAACTCGACGTCGAAGGCGAACCGGTCCACGACCATCTTCTCGAACAGCGGGCGCACGCGCTCCCGATCCATCAGCTTGAAACCGCACTGGGTGTCGCGGAAGGGAAGACCCGTCATGGTGCGGATCGCGAGGTTGAAGGTCTTGCCCATCGTCTGGCGGACGAGGTTCTGGCGGACCTCGACCTTCGACTCCGGAAGCCCGCGCGAGCCGATGGCGACGTCCGCGTCGCGCTCGCGCGCGGCGGCGGCGAGCGTGTCGTACTCCTCGATCGGCGACGAGAGGTCCGCATCGCTGAGGAGCACCCATCGGCCGTGGGCCTCGAGCACGCCTCGCCGGACCGCGGCGCCCTTCCCGCGATTCTCGGGCTGCCGGAGCACGCGGCCCCGACGGCCCTTGAGCTGGTCGGCGGCCACTCGGGCGGTCCCGTCGGAGGAGCCGTCGTCGACGACCACGAGCTCGCCGTCGATGCCGCGGGACTCCAGCCACCCGGCGATGCGCTCGAGCGACGCCCCGAGCCGCCGCTCCTCGTTGTACGCGGGCACCACGACCGTCAGGAAGGGCCGGCCCGCCGGCTCCGGATTCATGGAACGCTCCCCGGGATCGCCCCCCCCTGCTCGATGAAGAGCTCGTACGGCACGGGCGTGCCGCGACGGATCACGTAAAGGCGGGGGTAGCGCTGGACGTCGCCGTTGGCGTCGAACGCGATGCGACCCGTCGCGCCGACGTGGTCGCGCATCGCCGAGAGGGCGAGACGAACCGCGTCCGGGTCCGACGATCCCGCGTCGTGAACCGCCTTCGCGAGGACGCGCATGGCGTCGTATCCCTGGGCCGCCTCCGGACCCGGGGTCTCGCCGTATTCGGCCCGGTAATGCTCGACGAACTCGCGCGTGGGGAGCTCGGTCGACTCCGGATCGAAGTCGAACCGCGGAAAAACCGTCCCCTCGGCCGCGGACCCGGCCCGCGCCGCGAACTCGGCGCCGATCGCGGAGCTCGCCAGGATCACGCCGCGGAAGCCCGCCTCCCGCAGCCGGCGCGTGATGGCGGCCGCCTCCGCCTCGTAGGCGCCCAGGTAGACGCCGTCGGGACGCGCCGCGACGACCTCCGCCGCCATCGCGTCGAGCACCGCCGCGTCGACCTCGGTGAACGAGATCCCCGCAACGATGCGACGGCGCGGGCCTTCGAAGCGGCGCCTGAAGGTCGAGCGAAGTCCGTCGCCGTAGGCTCCCGCGACGGCGAGGACGGCGACCCTCGACAGGCCGAGGTCCCGGGCGAACTCCGCCATCGCGTTTCCCTCGAGTGTGTCCGACGGCGCGACGCGGAAGACGAACTCCCCCGCCTGGGAGAGCTCCGGCGCCGAGGCGGAGGGCGACACGAGGACCACCCCGCGCGACTCGCAGGTTTCGGCCAGGGCCAGCGACACGGGAGACGTCACCGCGCCGATGGCCAGTCGCACGCCGTCGCGTTCGATGCGCGCGCGAAGGACCTCGACGCCGTGCGAGGGCAGGGTCCGGTCGTCGTCGGAGAGCACCACGAAGCGGCGGCCGAACCAGCCGGCCTCCGCGTCGAGCTCCCGGCGCGCGAGCTCGATGCCTCGGGCCACCTTCTCGCCGTACGAGGAGGCCGCCCCCGTCGTGGAGATGACGGCGGCCACACGGACCTCGCGCGAGCACGCACCGGCGGCGAGAGCCGCGAGCGCGAGCGGAAGAGCGACGGCCTTCCTCACTCGCTCCGCACGCGTCCGGCGACCTGCAGTCGGGCTGCGGCCTTGCGGAGGCGGTGCTCGGAGCGCGCGCGGTCGCGGTCCGAGACGTCCTTGTTCTTCAAGGCCTCCTCCGCGCGGCGCAGGTCCTCGCGCGCGCGGGCCGCGTCGATCTCCTCGGCCGGCTCGCAGTTCTCCGCCATCACGCTGATGCGGTCGGAGAGAACCTCGACGAAGCCGCCCGCGACCGCCAGCCAGCGCTTCGCGGCCCCCTTGCGGTACTCGAGCTCCCCCGTGCCGAGCGCCGCCAGCAGCGGCGCGTGGCCCGGCAGGACGCCGAAATAACCCTCGGCCCCGGGGAGCACCGCCTCGTCGACCGGCTCGGAGAGGACGAGCCGCTCGGGCGTGACGACCTCGAGGGTGATCACGCGACGCCCGCCTTGAGTTTCTCGGCCTTCTCGCGCGCCTCTTCGATCGTGCCCACGTAGAGGAACGCCTGCTCGGGGAGGTCGTCGTGTTTGCCTTCGACGATTTCGCGGAAGCCCTTGATCGTGTCGGCCACCTTCACGTAGCGGCCTTCCATTCCGGTGAACTGCTCGGCGACGTAGAAGGGCTGCGAGAGGAACCGCTGCAGCTTGCGCGCGCGGGCGACGGTGAGCTTGTCGTCGTCCGACAGCTCGTCCATCCCGAGGATCGCGATGATGTCCTGGAGGTCCTTGTAGCGCTGGAGGACCCCCTGGACCGCGCGGGCGACGCCGTAGTGCTCGTCGCCGACGATGCGCGGGTCGAGGATGCGCGAGGTCGACGCGAGCGGATCCACCGCGGGGTAGATGCCCAGCTCGGAGATCTGCCGCGAGAGGTTGGTCGACGCGTCGAGGTGGGCGAACGTCGTCGCCGGCGCGGGGTCCGTGTAATCGTCGGCGGGAACGTAGATCGCCTGCACGGAGGTGATCGAGCCCTTGGTGGTCGAGGTGATCCGCTCCTGGAGCTCGCCCATCTCGGTCGCGAGGTTGGGCTGATACCCGACGGCGCTCGGCATGCGGCCGAGCAGCGCCGACACTTCCGAGCCCGCCTGCGTGAAGCGGAAGATGTTGTCGATGAACAGCAGCACGTCCTGGTGGTTCACGTCGCGGAAGTACTCGGCGACCGTGAGACCGGTGAGGGCGACCCGGAGCCGCGCCCCGGGCGGCTCGGTCATCTGGCCGTAGATCAGCGACACCTTGGACTTCGAGCGGTCCGACGTGTTGATGACGCCGGACTCCTGCATCTCGAGCCAGAGGTCGTTCCCCTCGCGGGTGCGCTCTCCGACGCCGGCGAACACGGAGTAGCCGCCGTGCTTCATGGCGACGTTGTTAATCAGCTCCATGATCAGCACCGTCTTGCCGACGCCCGCGCCGCCGAACAGGCCGACCTTGCCGCCCTTCATGTACGGCTCGAGAAGGTCGACGACCTTGATGCCCGTCTCGAACATCTCGATCTTGGTGGACTGTTCCTCGAAGGTCGGCGGCTCGCGGTGGATCGGCCAGCGCTCGCTCGACGCCACGGGGCCGAGCTTGTCGACGGGGTTCCCGATCACGTTGATGACGCGACCGAGGGTGGCCTCGCCCACCGGCACCGAGATCGGCTGCCCGAGGTCCTCGGCCTTCATGCCGCGCACCATGCCGTCGGTGGGCTCCATCGAGACGCATCGGACCCGGTTCTGGCCGAGGTGCTGCTCGACTTCGCAGGTCACGTCGATCTTGATCCCCGTCCCGGTGCCGTCGTCCACGATCCGGACGGCGTTGTAGATGGACGGAAGGTGGTCTTCGCCGAACTCGACGT
The DNA here is from genome assembly GCA_036376135.1 of Candidatus Polarisedimenticolaceae bacterium. Taxonomy (NCBI): domain Bacteria; kingdom Pseudomonadati; phylum Acidobacteriota; class Candidatus Polarisedimenticolia; order Candidatus Polarisedimenticolales; family Candidatus Polarisedimenticolaceae; species Candidatus Polarisedimenticolaceae bacterium. The sequence goes on from DASVAW010000158.1 coordinate 19,425, forward strand.
CCACCACCGGGCCGATGACCTGAACGACCTTGCCGAAATTGCTCATCGGACCAAGCTCCCCGTCGTCAACCCAGCGCCTGCGCGCCGGAGACGACCTCGATGATCTCCGTGGTGATCGAAGCCTGGCGCACCCGGTTCATGCGCAGCGTCAGGCGATCGATCAGCTCTTTCGCGTTCTTCGTGGCCGAGTCCATCGCGGTCATGCGCGCGCCGTGCTCGGCGGCGGCGGACTCCATCAGCGCGCGATAAACCTGCGTCGTGACGTGCAGCGGCAGCAGCGCCTCGAAGAGCTGCTGCGCGGACGGCTCGAAGAGGTGTTCCTCCGAGCCCGTCGCCGTCGCGACCTTGCCGAGATCCGGTCCTTCGATCGGAAGCAGGCGCTCGACCACCGGCTTCTGCACGATCGCGGAGCGGAACTCGTTGTAGACGACGTAGACGGCGTCCGTCGCGCCGCTCTCGAACCGGTCCATCAGGAGATTCGCGATCTCCTGCGCGACGGGGTAATCGAGCTTCCGGAGGACGTCGGACCACTCGTGGCGGATCTTCGTCCCGCGTTTCCGGAAGAACTCCCGGGACTTGCGTCCGACGGGGAAGACGCCGGCGTCCTTGCCGGTCTGCCGGTCCAGGAAGGCGGCGCCCGTCTTCATGATCGTGCCGTTGAACGAGCCGCAGAGGCCCCGGTCCGACGCGATGACGACGACGTCGATCCGCTCCTCCGGCCGGACCGCGAGGAGCGGGTGCATCTCACGATTCGCGTTCGCCGCGAGCGAGTGCAACACCTCGTTCATGCGCCGGGCGTACGGGCGCGCCGCGATGATGCGGTCCTGGGCGCGCCGCAGACGCGCCGCCGAGACCATCTTCATCGCGCGCGTCACCTGCATCGTGTTCTTGACCGAACGGATGCGGCGCTTGAGGTGCTGGGTCTTCGCCATCGATCAGCCCGCCACGGTCCGCTGCGCGAGGAACTCGGCCTTGTGGGCCTGCACGGCCTTGCCGATGCGCTCGCGGATCGCGTCGTCGAGCGATCCCTTCTTCACGAGGTCCTGCAGCAGGTCCTTGTGGTGGAGGTCGAGGTGCTTGTAGAGGCCGGCCTCGAAGGCCTGCAGGTCGGCCACGTCGACGTCGTCGAGCAGTCCGCTCGTCCCGGCGTAGATGATGACGACCTGCTTCTCGACCGGCAGCGGCGCGTACTGCGGCTGCTTAAGGATCTCGACGAGGCGACGGCCGCGGGCGAGCTGGGCCTGCGTGGCCTTGTCGAGGTCCGAGCCGAACTGCGCGAACGCGGCGAGCTCCCGGTACTGCGCGAGGGCCAGGCGCAGCGTTCCGGCGACCTGCTTCATCGCCTTGATCTGCGCGTTGCCGCCGACGCGGCTGACGGACAGTCCGACGTTCACCGCGGGGCGCACCCCCGAGTAGAAGAGGTCCGATTCCAGGAAGATCTGGCCGTCGGTGATCGAGATCACGTTCGTGGGGATGTACGCCGAGATGTCGCCGGCCTGCGTCTCGATGATCGGAAGCGCGGTCAGCGAACCGCCGCCGCCGTCGTCGTTGAGCTTCGCGGCGCGCTCGAGCAGGCGCGAGTGCAGGTAGAAGACGTCTCCCGGGTACGCCTCGCGGCCGGGCGGACGACGAAGGAGCAGCGAGATCTCCCGGTAGGCCGCCGCCTGCTTCGAGAGGTCGTCGTAGATGCACAGCACGGCGCGGCCCGGATTCGTCCTGGAGGCGGGCTTGCCGTCCTTGCCGTGGAACTGGAAGTACTCCCCCATCGCGCAGCCGCCGTAGGGGGCGAGGAACTGCATCGGCGCGGGAGAGGCGGCGGGAGCGGCGACCACGATGGTGTAGTCCATCGCGCCGTTCTCTTCGAGCGTCCGGACCACCTGGGCGATCGTCGACTGCTTCTGGCCGATGGCGACGTAGATGCAGACGACGTCCTTGCCCTTCTGGTTGATGATCGTGTCGAGGGCGATCGCGGTCTTTCCGGTCTGCCGGTCCCCGATGATGAGCTCGCGCTGGCCGCGGCCGATCGGGATCATGCCGTCGATCGCCTTGAGCCCGGTCTGCAGGGGCTCCTTGACCGGGGTGCGATCGACGACGCCGGGAGCGATCCGCTCGATCGGCATCGCCATCGTCGTCGGGATCGCGCCCTTGCCGTCGATGGGAACGCCCAGGGGGGTGACCACGCGCCCGACCAGGGCCTCGCCCGCAGGGACCTGCATGATCTTGCCCGTGCGACGGACCTGGTCCCCCTCCTTGATCAGGGTGGTCTCTCCGAGCAGCACGGCTCCGACCGAGTCCTCTTCGAGGTTCAGGGCCATGCCCATCACGCCGTGCGGAAGCTCCAGGAGCTCGCCGGACATGCACTTCTCGAGGCCGTAGATGCGGCCGATGCCGTCACCCACGGTCACGATGGTGCCGACCTCCGCGAGGTCGGTCTGCCGGTCGTACCCCTCGATCTGCTGCCGGATGATCTTGCTGATCTCGTCGACCTTGATCTGCATGCGTGGCTACTCCTCGGCCATCCTGCGGCGCAGGCGGCTGAGCTGGGTTCGAACGCTTCCGTCGTAAATCGTCGATCCGACCTGGGTGACGGCCCCTCCGAGCACCGCGGGGTCCACCTTCATTTCGAGGCGCACCTTGCGCCCGGAGAGTCTGTCGAGGGAGGTCGAGAGGCGCTCGAGGAGGTCCGGGGCCATCCCCGAGGCGGTGGTCACGACCGCCGGAACCACCCCGATGTACCGCTCCCGCGCCTCCCGGAACATCACGGCGATGGTCGGGATCGCCGAGAGCCTCCCGTGATCCGCCACGGTGAAGAGGAAGTTCCGCACCTCACGCACGACCCCGCGCCCCTCGGTCAACGCGGCGAGGATCTGCTTGCGCTGCTCGCGGCCGACCGCGGGATTGAGGAACACGTCGCGAAGCTCCGGGGAGGTTTCGAAGGCCTCCGCCAGGGCGCTGAGGAACGTGTCCGCCGCCTCGGCGGCGCGTTCGTCGGGAAGCGCGGCGAGGAGGGCCCGGGCGTAGCGCGCCGCGAGATTGCGATCCTTCATCGAAGCCCCAGGTGGCGGTGGCGCTCGGCAGGTCGTAACCGAGGGCAGCCGTGCCTAAATCGCTGCAAAAGAGCGGGGAAAGTAGCACGGCGGCTTTTCGAGGGTCAAGCCGAGGCGGCTGCGTCCTCCGGCATCTCGACGGTGCCTTCGAACTGTCCGCCGGGGGCGATGACCAAGCCCTTGGTCTCGAGCACGACGTGCCCGATGACCCGTCCTCCCGGCTGGATCTCGAGACGCTCGCGGACGTGGAGCGTTCCGCGAACGACGCCGGCGACGCACAACGTCGCCACGCGAAGCTCCTGCGACTCGATCACGCCGTGCGGTCCGACGATGAGCGCGGAAGACGATTCGATCTTGCCGCGAATCTCGCCGTCGACGCGAAGGACTCCTCGGACGTTCAGGTCGCCCTCGAGGAGGGTGCCTTCGCCGAGGAAGCCGAGGATCTCGTCGGGAGCCGCTTCGTTCCGGGTCTTTCGTCCGAGCATGCCGTACTGCGTTGCCAGATGCGTACCAGGGAATTCGATTGAGGGAATCGGCTTTATCTCGGTGCGGCTTACGGCCCGGGGCGATCGGTCACGGAATTGTAGTGTCTGACTTCAGCCGACGAAATTGTCGGCGACACCTATGCGCCGACATTTGTGTCGGCATACTTCACTAGCAGACATAATTGTCGGCAGATTGCATTTGCCGACCATTCTGTCGGCGAGTCACGCCGACGGTGGATTGCGGCGGCGGCCGGCGTCGAAGAGGAGGTTGTAGAGACGATCGAGCTCTTCCGGCCCGAAATAGTGCAGCTCGAGCCGACCCCCCTTCCCCCGCCCCACGATCCGGACGCGGGTGCCGAGGACGCGCTCGAGCTTCTGCTCGGCCGCGGCGACGTTCGGGTCTTTCCGCGTCGCGACGGTCTTCCTCGCCGAAGCCGCCCCTTCGCGGCTCTGGCGGGTGACCCACGCTTCCACCTGGCGAACGGACCAGCCTTCCTTTTCGACCCGCTCGGCGAGCTCGATCTGCGCGTTGGGCGTCGCGAGACCCAGGATCGCTCTCGCCTGCCCCATCGAGAGTTTTCCCCGTCGAACGCGTTCCTGGACCTGCCGGGGCAGCTGCAGGAGCCGGAGCACGTTCGTGACCGTGACCCGGCTCTTCCCCACGCGGTCCGCGACCGCCTCCTGCGTCAACCCGAGGTCCTGAAGGAGCACCTGGTACGCCTGCGCCTCCTCGATCGCATTGAGCTCCGCGCGCTGGACGTTCTCGATCAAGGCCAGCTCGAGGAGCCGCGCGTCCGGGACATCCCGCACGACGGCGGGGATCCGGTGCAGCCCCGCGCGCTGGGCGGCCCGCCAGCGTCGCTCGCCGGCGATCAGCTCGAAGTGCCCATCGCCACGGGGTCGGACGACGACCGGCTGGATCAGCCCTTGGGACTTGAGGGACTGCGTGAGCTCGGCCAGCGCCTCCTCGTCGAAATCCTGACGAGGCTGTCTGGGGTTGGGGTGGATCCGATCGATGTCGATGTGGCTCTCGCCGGAGGGGACCCCACGGGTCTTCGTGTCGGGGGCCGCGGCAGCCGGAACGCCCGGTGTCGGGGGGGCGGGACGTGGTGCTTGGGGGATGAGGCTACCGAGGCCCTTCCCCAATGCCTTGCGCTTCATGTTCGAGGAACTCCTTGGCGAGATTCAGGTACGCCTCCGCCCCTTTGGAGCGGATGTCGTACAGGAAGATCGGCTTGCCGTGGCTCGGCGCCTCGCCCAGACGGATGTTGCGAGGGACCACCGTGCGAAAGACGCGATCGCCGAAGACCGCCCGAACTTCGTCGACGACTTGTCTCGAGAGGTTGGTCCGCTCGTCGTACATCGTCATGAGGACACCCCCCACCGTGAGGGCCGGATTCAGGACCTCTCGGATTCGATCCAGCGTATCCATCAGCTGCGCGATCCCCTCGAGGGCGAGGTATTCGCACTGGACGGGAATGAGGACCGCATCCGCCGCCGTCAGCGCATTCACCGTCAGCAATCCGAGGGACGGAGGGCAATCCAGGAAGACGTGATCGTAGGCGTCCCGAACGCCTCCGAGCGAACCACGCAGCCGGTACTCCCGTCGCTCGGCGTCCACGAGCTCCACCTCCGCTCCGATGAGGTGTCGGTCCGACGGGACGAGGGCGAGGCAGGGGAGACCGGGAACGGGAACGGCCAGCGAGGCCAGTTCGGCGTCGCCGACAAGCGCGTCGTAGAGCGACGCCCGCTCGGCGTCTTCCGGGAAACCCAGCGCGCGGGTGGAGTTGGCCTGGGGATCGGCATCCACCAGGAGAGTCCGGCGCTCGGCGATCGCGAGGGCGGCGGCGAGGCTCACCGCCGTCGTGGTCTTCCCGACCCCGCCTTTCTGATTGACGATCGCGATGACTTTGCCCAACGACGCTCCCGGGCCGCGGAATCTAGCACGAGCACGGCGTTCCACGTGGAACACGGGACCCGCGTGCTCGAGGCGGGGAGTTCCACGTGGAACGTCGGCACGCCACGCGAGCCGCTGCCGAGGCCGCTCATGTTTTTCTTTTAATTCTTAAAGTTTGAGGAGGGTGGAGCGGGCCGACATGTCGCCGGCCACGGTGGCCGCGACGAACGGCCGACGGACTTCAGAACCCGGCGACCCAGCGCCCGATCTGGGCGACGACGAAACAGATCGAGAACCCAAGCACGAGCGGAAGGGCGACGGAGACCGTCGTCCACTTCATCGAGCCCGTCTCCTTGTAGATCGTGTAGATCGTCGTGGAGCACGGGTTGTGAAAGAGGCTGAAGAGCATGAGGTTCACACCCGTCAACGCCGTCCAGCCCGCGCCGCGCAGCAGGACCTCGACCTCCTGCGCCTGGTCGAGCTCGAACATCACGCCGGCCCCGGCTCCGACGCCGACGATGCCCCGGGTCAGCACGGTCAGCATCAGGATCGTGGGGATCACGATCTCGTTGGCGGGGATCGCGACGACGTAGGCGAGGAGGATCACCCCGTTCAGACCGATCAGCAACCCCACGGGATCGAGCCAATCGACGAGCACGTGCGCGAGCGTCTGTCCGCCGAGGTGGATGTTGCCGACGAGCCAGATCGCCGCCCCCGCGGGAGCCGCGAAGACGACCGCACGCCACAGGACGATCAGTGTCCGGTCGACGAGCGAGGTATAGAGCGTGCTCAGGATCCGGGGAGGACGGTAGGGGGGCAGCTCGAGGCTGAAGGTCGTCGGCTCGCCGCGAAGCGCGGTTCGGGTGAGAAACCAGGACGAGACCAGCGCGGCGGCGACCCCGAGCAACGTCACCGCCACCACCGCGCCCGCGGCGACGAGCCCGGCGAGCCCCGCCGGAGCGACGGAGCCGAGGAAGATCGTCGCGACGAGGATCTGCGTCGGCCATCGCCCGTTGCACAACGAGAAGTTGTTGGTGAGGATCGCGACGAGCCGTTCGCGGGGGCTGTCGATGACTCGCGTCGCGACGACGCCCGCCGCGTTGCAGCCGAACCCCATGCACATCGTGAGCGCCTGCTTTCCGTGGGCGCCGGCTCGACGGAACAGGGGATCGAGGTTGAAGGCGACGCGGGGGAGGTATCCGAAGTCCTCGAGGAGGGTGAAGAGCGGGAAGAAGATCGCCATCGGAGGCAACATGACCGCGATGACCCACGCGGTGGCCAGGTAGACCCCGTCGGCCAGCAGACCGGTGAGCCACGACGGCGAGCCGACGGCCACGAGCGCCGCGCGCACCCAGCCGTGGCCGTGGTCGACGAGCGCGGTCGCGAGCATCGAGGAGGGGACGTTCGCCCCGGCGATCGTCAGCCAGAAGACGACCGCGAGCATCAGCAACATGACGGGGAAACCCCAGAGGCGGCTGGTCAGCAGGCGGTCGAGGGTCCGATCGAGGTCGAAGCGGGCCCGGCGCAGTCCGGAGAGCTGGACCTTCGCCGCGATCCGCTCGGCGGCGGCGAAGATGGCCTCGGTGATCCGGTCGTGAAAGTCGGGAGGGAGCTTCCAGCGCTCGTCTCGGGCGACCGCGAGGATCCGCACGCCCTCCGGATGGTCCGGCGGATCGGCTTCGTCCCGCTCCGATGGCCTCGAACCGCCCGCGACGTCCGCGGCCAGCGCGCCCAGCTCCCGCTGGCGCACGGCACGGGCGACGCGTTCGTCGGCGTTCAGCAGGCGCAACGCGACCCAGCGGGCATTCGGCAGCCCCGGGATCGCCGCCTCCACCGCATCCGCAACGGTCGCGATCCGCGATTCGATCTCGACGGCGTGGCGGAGGATGCGAAACGGCCGCGTCGGCTGCTCGCCGCGGGCCATGCGCGCGATCGCCTCGCGCAGCGCATCGATGCCTTCGCCTTTCCGCGCGGATGCCGCGATCACCGGTACACCGAGCTCGCGGGAGAGAGCCTCCGGATCGATGCCGATGCCGTGGCGTCGCGCCTCGTCCATGAGATTGAGGCAGAGGACGACGCGGTCCGTCACCTCCAGGACCTGGAGCGCGAGGTTCAGATTCCGCTCGAGGCGGGTCGCGTCCAGCACGACGACGGTCACGTCGGGGCGCCCGAACAGCAGGAAGTCGCGCGCGACCTCCTCGTCGGTGCTCCCCGCCTGCAGGCTGTACGTTCCGGGGAGGTCGACGATCTTGAATCGCTTCCCCTCCTGCTCGAAGCGACCCTCGGCGCGTGACACGGTCTTCCCGGGCCAGTTCCCGGTGTGCTGGCGCATGCCGGTGAGGGCGTTGAACACCGTGCTCTTGCCGGTGTTCGGGTTCCCCGCGAGGGCGACGACGAAGTCGAACCGCTCCGGGCGGGCGTCGATCTGGACGAGTTTCGGAGCGCGGCCGACGCCGATCACGAGGACACCGCTTCGGATGCGGTCTCGACGGGATCGAGCTCGATCCACTCCGCCTGGGCTCGGCGGAGCGCGATCAGGGCGCCGCGTACGCGGTAGGCGACGGGGTCGCCGCCCAGGCTCGCGAATTCCGCACGGATCGAGGTGCCCGGGACGATCCCGAGGTCGAGGAGCCGGCGCCGCTGTGCCCCCTGGCAGGCGGGGGAGAGACGCCGGACCCTACCGCTCCTGCCCGCCGCGAGGCCCGCGAGGGTGCGAACCCCCGGCGCTTCGAGCTCGGTCGTGGGAAACACCGTGATCGCCGGCGCCAGCACGCGGGCCAGCTCGGTGACCCGACCTTCGATCTCGACACGCACCGTCGACGGGGTCGACTCACGCAGCCGCACGAGCGAACCCACGTGGAGACCGGCCGATCGGAGGCGCTCGAACGCCTCGGGAGGCTCGTCCTCGAGATGGACCACCCGCCCCCCGTCTCCCGGCGCGAGCGCCGAAAGCGCCACCCCGCGGGACGGCGGGAGCTCGCCGTCCGCGGTCGGAATCGGATCCCCGTGTGGATCGAACCGGGGGTGGCCCATCCGGGCGGCGAGCGCCTCGACCTCTTCGCGGGAAAGTTCGTGCTCCCTGGCGTCGGCGAGGGCGTGCCATTCCTCGGGCTCCACTCCCGTGCGATCGGCGAGGTACCGCTCGAGGAGGCGGTGGCTCCGTACGATCCGCAGCGCGTAGGCGCGTCCCTCCTCGGTGAGCACGACCCCCGCCCCTTCGGCTCGGGCGAGGGCGCGGTCCTGGAGGCGGGTGAGGATCTCCAAGGCGCGCTCCCGACGGATCTCGAGAGCACCGGCCAGGGTGTCCGCGTGGGCCGGCTGGCCGTCCGCCGTGGCGTGAAACAGGTGCTTGAGGGCGTCCTCGATCAGGACCTGTTCCGACCGCCGGGGCGACCGCGCACGGGTCGGACCTCCCCGTCGAGGCCACAGCAACAACACGATCACGACCGCGACGAGGACGAACGTCAGCAAGGCGACGCGTGGATCGATCACAGAAAGCACGACTTAGAGATACTTCAAACTTCAGATTTTGGCCAGCCAAAAAAACATGCGGGGGCGAACTGGACGACCCGTCCCCGCTCGAGGGAGGGGAGGGGGCGCTCCGCCACCCTGCGCCATCGGTCCCACGACGAGCGTCGGGCGATCTCGTCGATCCCGTCCCCAGCCCAGACCAGCAGGCAACCCTCCTTCGAGACCACCGAAGCGAGCTTCGGGAGCAACCGCTCCCACCCCCCCATCGCCCGCGTCGCGAGCACCGCGATCGGCCCGACGGGTTCGAGATCCGACGGGCGCTGCACGTTCGATTGAAGGACCCGTCCTCCGCCGAGGCCCGAAACGCTCAGAGCCCGAGAAAGAAACTCCGCCTTCCGCGGGGAGCTTTCCACCAATACCGGGATCAACCCGGGCCTGGCCAGCGCGAGGGGGATTCCCGGGTAGCCGTTGCCGCTGCCGAGGTCGACGAGGGTCCCGCCCAGGGTCGCGTCGAGCAGCGCAGCGCCGACCAGCGACTCGCTGACGTGCCGTTGGACGAATGCCTTCGGATCGCGGATTGCGGTGAGATGAAGTCTCTCGTTGCAGCCGTCCACGGCGCGGGCGTGGGCGGCGAGCGCGGCGACCTGCTCCGACGTCAGGGGCACGCCCACCTCGGCCCCGACGCGGTCGATCGCCCCCTCGAGGTCGAAGGCGTCGAACAGGCTCACCGCGCGCACTCGCGCTCGACGTAGGCGGCGAGCAAGGCGAGCGCGGGAGGGGTCATGCCGTCGATGCGACCGGCGCGGCCGATCGTTTCGGGTCGGATCCGCTCGAGTTTCTCGACGATCTCGTGCGAGAGGCCGGGCAGCCCCCGGAAGCGCATGTCCTCCGGAATGCGCCGCGACCCCGATCGGCGGACCCGTTCGGCCTCGCGCCGCTGCCGTTCGACATAACCCGCGTACCGGATCCGGTCGGCCACCGCCTCGCGATCGCGCGAAGACAATCGAGCGAGCGACGGGCTCCCGGCGCACACCGACCCGACGTCGCCGTCGGGCCGGCGCAGGAGGTCCGCGGTGGTGAGCGACCCCTCGCGGCGCTCTCGTTCCGCCGCCGCGCACGCGGCGTCGAGCATCGCGCCGCGCGCCGCTTCCCGCTCCGCGACCGCCTTCCCGACGAGACCCAGCCGCCGTCCGTGCGGATGGAGTCGTCGCGGCGCGGACTCGACGCCGAGCAGGAGCCGGTACTCGGCCCTCGAGGTGAACATCCGGTACGGCTCGCTCGTGCCGCGAGTGACGAGATCGTCGACGAGGACGCCGAGGTAGGCCTCCTCGCGGCCGAGGACCAGGGGAGGTGCCCCCGCGGCGGCGAGGGCCGCGTTGATCCCCGCCATCAGGCCGAGCCCGGCCGCCTCCTCGTACCCCGTCGTCCCGTTGATCTGGCCGGCGAGGTACAGGCCGCGCACGCGTTTCGTCTCGAGGGTGGGATGCAGCTCCGTGGGGTCGACGTAGTCGTACTCGACGGCGTATCCCGGCCGGATGATCTCGGCGGACTCGAGCCCCTCGACGGCGTGCACCATCTCCAGCTGCACGTCCGGGGGCAGCGACGTCGAGAACCCGTTCACGTAGAGCAGGTCGCTGTCCAGCCCTTCCGGCTCGAGGAAGAGCTGATGTCGGTCCCGGTCGGAGAACCGCACGACCTTGTCCTCGAGGGATGGGCAATACCGCGGCCCCCGGGCGCGGATCGCCCCGCTGAACAGCGGGCTGCGGTCGAGGTTGGAGGCGACGGTCCGATGGACGCGCTCGTTGGTGAAGGCGATGTGGCAGGGGACCTGCGGCAACGTCGGTGCCGTGGTGCGGGACGAGAAGAAGCTGGGCTCCACGTCGCCGGGCTGCGAAGGGAATCGATCCAGGTCGACGCTCGACCGGCGCAGCCGCGGCGGCGTGCCGGTCTTGAACCGCCCCATCCGGAACCCGAGCCCGCGGAGAGACTCCGACAGCGCGTTCGCCGGCTCCTCGCCGACGCGCCCGCCGGGGGCCTGCTCGAGCCCCACGTGCAGCAGGCCCCGCAGGAACGTCCCCGTCGTGACGACCACGCGTTCGGCGAGGCAGTTCCTCCCGTCCGCGAGCTCCACGCCGCGCGCCACGCCCCCCTCCACGACGAGGCGGGTGACCTCGCCCTCGAGGAGCGTGAGCCCGGGGCACTCCCGTACCGTCGCCAGCATCGTCCGGTGGTAGATCTCCTTGTCCTGCTGGGCGCGCGGCCCACGGACCGCGGGCCCGCGCGAGCGATTGAGAAGCCGGAACTGGATCCCGCACGCATCCGCGACGCGCGCCATCGCGCCGCCCAGCGCGTCGATCTCTGCGACGAGATGCCCCTTGGCCAGCCCTCCGATCGCGGGATTGCAGGACATCCTTGCGACCGAAGACGGGCGCAAGGTGACGAGCGCGGTCGCGCGCCCCATGCGCGCCGACGCCAGCGCCGCCTCGCATCCGGCGTGCCCCGCGCCCACGACCACCACGTCGAACCGGTGCACGCTCACTTCCCGATGCAGAACGTGGAGAAGATCCGATCGTACAGCGCGTCGTGCGCGAGCTCGCCCACGATCTCCGCGAGGCTCGCTTGCGCCTCCCTCAGGTCCTCGATCGCGAGCTCTTCCGAGAGGCCCGAGGACAGCGCCGAAGCGGCGCGCTCCATCGCCTCCACCCCCGAGCGGATCGCCTCCGCGTGGCGGGCGTCGGTGACGAGCGCGTCCTCGGCGGGCCGGCTGCCCGCGAGCGCGGCGCCGAGCGCCGCGCGCAAGGCGTCGAGCCCCGAGCCGGTCACCGCCGAGACCGGCACCGCCCCCTCGGGAGGTTGCGCGTCGCCCCCGGGCAGGTCGCACTTGTTCCACGCGAGGATCGCCGGACCGTTCCGTGCCAGGACCTCCCGCTCGACCTCGCCCGGAGCACGCGTCCGGTCGAGGACCAGGATCACGACGTCGGCGCCGGCCACGGCCTCCCGCGCGCGCCGGACCCCCTCGCGCTCCACGGGGTCGGCGTCGTCCCGCAGACCCGCCGTGTCCACGAGCCTCGCCGGGATCCCGTCGACGTCGAGGGTCTCCTCGAGCGTGTCCCGCGTCGTGCCCGGAACCGGGGAGACGATCGCCCGTTCGCGAGCGAGGAGCGCGTTGAACAGCGAGGACTTGCCGGCGTTGGGACGCCCGGTGAGGGCGACGGTCGCCCCCTCGCGGACCAGCCGGCCGGTGCGGTACGAAGCCAGCAGCGACGAGGCCTCCGCGAGGAGCGACGCGAGGCTCTCTTCGAGCGCCCGCGGCGGGAGGTGCACCTCCGACTCCTCCACGAACTCGACGGCGGCCTCGGCCCGGGCCACGAGGTCGAGCAACCGCTCGCTCAGCGGCCGGATCCGCGCCGAGATCGCCCCCTCGGCCTGGGCGAGCGCGACGCGGGCCTGATAGGCCGTACGCGCCTCGATCAGGTCGCGTACGGCCTCGGCTCGCGGCAGATCGAGGCGACCGTTCCGAACGGCGCGATAGCTGAACTCACCCGGGCCGGCCGCCGCGCACCCGCCGCGCAGCGCCGCGTCGAGCAACGCCCGCAGCACCGGCGGGCTCCCGTGGGTCCACAGCTCCGCGGCGGGCTCGCCGGTGAACGACGACGACGCGGCGAACAAGACGAGGAAGCCGTGGTCGATCGCCCGGCCGTCCCCGTCGAGGAACGTCCCGAACACCGGTCGGCCCCCCGGAAGGGGGCGAGCACCCTCGCGGCGGGCGCGGAACCGCGCGAGCGCCTGCCGATGGGCGTCGGGTCCGCTCAGGCGCACGGCGCCGATCCCGCCGCGGCCCGCGGGAGTCGCTACGGCAGCGACGGTCCGCTCGAGGTCCAGCATCGCGGCACGAGCTCAGTCCGACCCACGCTCGATGCGCACGCGTTTGAGGAAGCCCTCGCCCTCGGAGCGAGAGACGACCCCCTGGGTCTCTCGAACGGTCAGGTGCACGAGGCGCCGCTCGTAGGGGTTGAGCTCGTCGAGAACCTCGCTTTTCCCCGTTCGCGACACCGCGAGCGCGGTCTCGCGCGCGAGCGCGACGAGCTCCTCGTCGCGGCGGTCGCGGAACCCGGCGCACTCCACGCGTACCGAGCCCGCCTCCGGCCATGACCGGCGGCCCATGCGCTGCAGCAGGAACTCGAGGGCTTCGAGCACCTCCCCGTCGTTGCGCAGCAGCGGCTTGAGGTCGGGGCCGTCGATGCGCAGCGTCCACCCGGAGGCGTGCGCGACGGCGCTTGCGCTCGCGCGCAGCCCCATCAGCGACAACATCCGGTTGGCGGTGCTCTCGAGGCCGGCGGGGGGCGAGACGCGCGGCGCGGGCGCGGGCGCGGCGATCGACGTCGGTTCCGCGGGGGGGACGGACGTCGCGTGTGTTTCCCCCGTCGCGACGCGCACGCGCACCTGGCGCGCGCCGAGGCCGAACACGCCGCGGCGCCCTTCGTCGACGAGCTCCCAGGCGAGCTCGTCCACCGGGCGACCGAGGGCGGAGCTCGCGGCGCCGAGCGCTTCGTCGAGGTCGTTGCCTTCGAATTCGCGCGCGTTCATCGCTCAGCCCTGCGACGGCGCGGCGGCCTGGAGCCTCGCGACGTGACGGTTCACGAGCCACTGCTGCCCGATCCCGAGGAGATTGTTGACGAACCAGTACAGAACGAGTCCGCTCGGCAGGTTGAGGAACATGACGGTGAAGACGATCGGCATCAGGAGCAGCATCCGCTGCTGCGCGGGGTCCATTCCGGAGGCCGGGGTCATCTTCTGCTGGATGAACATCGTCGCGCCCATCAGCAGCGGGGTGATGTAATACGGATCGCGCTGCGTGAGGTCCTGGATCCAGCCGAAAAACGGTGCGCCGCGCAGCTCGACCGCGACCGTCAGCATGTTGTAGAAGGCGATGAGAATCGGGAACTGGATCAGCATCGGCAGGCACCCCGAGACGCCGCCGAAGGGATTCACGCCCTCCTTCTTGTAGAGGGCCATCACCTCCTCGTTCATCTTCTGACGCGACTGCGGGTCCTTCGACTTCTTCCACTTCGCCTGGATCGCCTTCATCTTCGGCTGGACCCGCTGCATCTGCAGGCCGGTCTTCTTCATCTTGACCATCGAGTACTGGTTCAACGGGAAGAAGACGACGCGCAGCAGGACGGTCGCGAGGATGATCGCCACGCCCCAGTTCGCGACCGTGTTCGAGTGGATCCACGCCAGCGCGAGGAAGAGGTACTTCGCGCAGATGTAGATGAGCCCGTAGTCGGAGAACCAGACCACGTCCTCGAGCCCGTGGCCGAGCGCGCGCAGGGAGTGGAACTGCTTGGCGCCGACGAACAGCTGCCCCTTGCCGTCGGGGAAACCCACCGCAGCGACCAGTTGCGGCACGGCCTTCGGCGCTTCGGTGGTCCCGGCCTCGGCGGCGGGTGCGACGTCGGCGCGCCGGATCACGACGTCCCCCGGCACCGATGGAAGGAACAGCGCCGCGAAGTACTGCTCTTCCAGCCCGGCCCAGGTCGTCCCCGCGGCGGCGGGCAGCGCGAGGGTCTCGTCGACCTTGTCGCGGCGCAGTCGCTTGGGCAACGCTCCGGGAACGCGATAAACCGCCTGACCGGTGTAGTGGATGTACCCCCCGGTCACGGCGTCGTCGGCCTCGAGGCCCGGCCCCCACGCCAGGCGCACGGGGACCCTGCGCCCCCGATCGACGACGTCGACCTGCAGGTCGACGAGCGGGCTGTCGGGCCGGAACTCGAGCACCTTCGTCGCCGAGAGGCCGCTCGCATCGGACCAGGAGAACGCGACGCGATCGACGTCGCCGGCCCTCGAGCGCTCCACCTTGAAGAGCGCCTTGTTGAGCGTTTCGCTCAGGGCGGCATCGTCGACGTCGAACGCGAGGGGAAGCCGACCCGACGCGCGTGCCGCCGCCGGGACGAGATTCACGGTCGCGCCGTCGTTCGCCCCGTTGCCCTTCACCTTCCACGCGAGGACCCGGCCCCCCTCGTTGGTGAGCGCGACGTCGAAGAGCGCGGTGTTGATCTCGATCCGTTCCTCCCCCGTCGCCGCGACGGGCGAAGCCGCCGCCGGTTCCGTCGCCGGCGACGACGCGGCGGGGGGCACGGTGGGGGCGTCGGCCGGGCTGTTCGGGGCGGGCGCGGGCGCCGCCGCGACCGGCTCGGCCGAGGGGGTCGGTGCCGGCGCCTTCGTCGGGAAGAGGAAGCCCCATCCCACGAGGATCAGGACGGAGAGTCCGAGGGCGACGATGAAGCGCCGCTCGAGTCCGGGCTCGTCGGGGCGAAGGGGATCGGTCATCTCAGGCTCCGCTCGACGCGACCCTTTCGGGTGCGCGAGACGACTTCGGGGACGGGATCGAACCCGCCCTCGTTCCAGGGGTGGCAACGGGACAGCCGTCGCGCGGCCATCCATCCGCCGCGCACCACGCCGTGCCGATCGATGGCTTCGGCGGCGTACACGGAACAACTCGGATGGAAGCGACAGGCCGGGGGCAACAGCGGGGACACGAACCTCTTGTAGCCACGCAGCAGCCCGACGAGCACGACGCGCGGCTTCACGACTTGAACCGGAGGGCGACGGCGCGAACCTGGTCGCAGAACTCCGCGTCCAGTCGGGCGAACGGCGTCGACCCCGCCCCCTGACGGACGTTCACGACGAGATCGAGTCCGGCCGGCAACGTGCCGCGGCGCAGCCGGAAGATCTCGCGGAGTCTTCGTTTCATGAGGTTGCGAGCCACGGCGCCGCCGAACTTCCTGCTCACCGTCAGCCCCAGACGGGACCAGGCGAGCTCGTTGGGCGAGGCGAAGACCACGATCGACGGGCCCGCGGCGCGCTGGCCGCGGTCGTACACGCGCAGGAACTCCCGCCGGGCAAGCAGGCGAACGGTCGACGGAAACGACCGATCCGCCGGCGGAGCGTCAGGCGGCGAGGCGCTTGCGGCCCTTCTGGCGGCGCCGGGAGAGGACACCGCGGCCTCCCTTGGTGGCCATGCGGGCACGGAAACCGTGCGTCTTCTTTCGCCGGCGGTTGTTGGGCTGAAACGTGCGCTTCATGACGTCGATCCCTCGAAGCTCGCTCGCAAAAGCGGGCATGGTAGGGAACACCCCCGGGGGTGTCAAGCGGCCGATCGCCCCCTCCTTCCCGCCCCTTTCGCCGCCGTTTCCGTTGCCCGCGTCTTCGACCCTGTGGTACGGTCCGGCCGCGATCCAACCGCCAATTCGAGAGCACGCTCACCCTGAGGGGTGTTGTCGGCCGGGCCTACCCTCGGCGGGTCTCGGGAAGGTGGGGGGAGCACGGGTCAAATGTCTGAAAATGTTAGACTTAGGGGGCAGCCGGCGCTCAGTTTACATAATGTTCATGCGCCTTCTGTGAGCACTGTCCGGAACCCCCTGGAGCCATGGCACTTAGACCTGCACCGCGATTTCCACACGTGTGGAAAACCTGTGCAGAGATAGGTGCCCAAGGGGGGAGCGTGGCCGTGGAGACCTTGAACGGCAACACCTGGGAACGGGTCCTCGCGAAGTTGCACGGGAAGGTGAACCCCCACTCCTACACGACCTGGTTCAAGCCGACCTCGCTGCTGAGCGAGGACGGCGAGCACCTCCGCGTCCGGGTGCCGAACGCCTGGTTCGCGGAGTGGCTCCGCACGAACTACCTGGCGCTGATCCACGACACGCTGCGCGAGATGCAGCGTTCCGGCGTCGCGGTGCAGTTCGTCGTTCCGGAAAGGGAACCTTCGGCGGCCCCCTCCGCGCCGCAACCCGCCGCGATGACCGCCCCGGCCGTCGAGCACGCGACTCCCGCGTTCAATCCGCGCTACACGTTCGAGAAGTTCGTCGTGTCGTCGTGTAATCAGTTCGCGCACGCGGCGGCGATGGCGGTGTCCGAGCAGCCGACGCGCACGTACAACCCGCTCTACGTCTACGGCGGCGTCGGCCTCGGCAAGACGCACCTGATGCAGGCGATCGGAAACCACCTCGCGACCAAGCGCCGCAACGTGCGCATGCGGTACATCTCGACCGAACATTTCATGAACGAGCTGATCAACGCGATCCGCTTCGAGAAGACGCTCGAGTTCAAGGAACGCTACCGTTCCGTCGACCTGCTGCTCATCGACGACATCCAGTTCCTCGCGGGAAAGGAACGCACGCAGGAGGAGTTCTTCCACACCTTCAACGCGCTCTACGACGCCCAGAAGCAGATCGTGATCACGAGCGACTGCCCGCCTCGGGAGATCCCCACGCTCGAGGACCGACTTCGGTCCCGGTTCGAGTGGGGGCTCATCGCGGACATCCAGCCGCCGGATCTGGAGACGAAGGTGGCGATCCTCCGCAAGAAGGCGGAGGCGGAGGGGTCGCGGCTGCCGGACGACGTCGCCCTCTACATCGCCTCGAGCACGAAGTCGAACATCCGCGAGCTCGAAGGATCGCTCATCCGCGTCGTCGCGTACGCGTCGATGTCGGGTCGGGAGATCTCGCTCGACCTCGCCAAGGACACGTTGAAGGACGTGCGTCCGACGGAGGCTCCGGGCGTCACGGTCGAAGCCATCCAGAAGACCATCGCCAATCACTTCAACATCCGGGTGTCCGAGCTCCGGTCGAAGAACAACAGCCAGACGATCGCCTTCCCGCGCCAGATCGCGATGTACCTCTGCAAGCAGATGACGCCGTGCTCGCTCCCGGAGATCGGCCGGCGCTTCGGGGGCAAGCATCACTCGACGGTGATCCACGCGATCCAGAAGATCGAGGGCAAGCGGGCGAAGGAGAAGGAATTCGACAGGTTGATCGAACACTTCTCCACGGCCCTGCGGTAGTTGCACGGTTTTCCGCAGGCGTCCACAGCGGTGGGCCTGTGGACGGGACGCGGCCACCCGGTTCATCATGGCCGGGCACAGGAGCCTGAAGGAGGAGCAGGGCGGTTTCCACACCGCCGCGTACGGTTGAAGCGAAGGCAAACACTGGGGTTGCGCCGCGATCCACAATTCGGCGTCCCCTAGTGCTGGAACTACGATTTCTCTTTCTCGAAGAAATCGTTCGAGTAGGAAACCAAGGCGAGGAAACCCATGGAGTTCGTGATTCGTCGGGAAGATCTGGTTCGCGAGCTGCAGACCGTGACCGGGGTCGTGGAGAAGCGTGCGACGCTCCCCATCCTCGCGAACCTCCTGCTCGAGGCAGGCCCCAACGGGCTCGAGGTCGGAGCGAGCGATCTCGAGGTCACCGTGCGCGGGACCACCAAGGCCACGGTGCGCAAGCCCGGGAGCGTGACCCTGCCCGCGGCCAAGCTCTACGAGATCGCGCGCTCGCTGCCGGACTCGGAAGTCCAGTTCAAGCTCGGCGACCGCAGCCAGATGGCCATCGTCTGCGACAGGACCCGCTACAAGATCGCCGGGCAGTCGCGAGACGAGTTCCCGAAGTTCCCGGACGTGGACGTGACCAAGGGCGTGCGCCTCCCCGCCGCGGCCCTTCGCGAGATGATCGACCGCGTGAGCTTCGCGATCACGACCGAGGATCCCCGCTACTCGCTGCGCGGGGCGTTGCTCCTGCTCCACGAAGGCAACCTGACCCTGGTCGCGACCGACGGTTACCGTCTCGCCTACGTCCGTCGCACGATCGAGACCCCGAAGGGCGCGGGGGAGACGCGCCTGGTCGTTCCGAGGAAGGCCCTGGCCGAGGTATCCAAGCTGGCGGCGGAGCTTCCGGAGGGGGAGTTCGTCACGCTCGGTCGCAGCGGCGAGCACATCTTCTTCGCCGTGGGCGGCCACGTCCTCACGACCACCGTTCCCGAGGGCGCCTTCCCGAAGTACGAGGAAGTGATGCCCAAGCAGTGCGCGACCAGCGTGAGCCTGTCCACGGCCGAGCTGACGGACGCCGTGCGGCGCGTCTCGTTGCTCGCGAGCGACCGGTTCGGCAAGGCGGTCCGCTTCGCCCTCTCCCAGGGGCGACTCGAGCTGTCGAGCGAGACCGAACTCGGGGAAGCCCACGAGGAGCTCCCGGTCGACTACGCCGGCGACGAGAAGACCATCGGGTTCAACGCGAGGTACCTGCTCGACTTCCTCTCCGTCGTCTCGACGGATCGCGTGCGCATGGAGCTCGATCCGAAGCGACCCGGGGAGGACGACTCGAAGCGCAAGGCGGGGGACAAGCCCGGGCAGTTCCAGCCCGAGCCCCCGGGCGAGCTCGAGTACCGCTACATCGTGATGCCTCGGGATCTGTGATCGTCCCCGCCTTTGTGGCTGCGTCGACTCACGGCGGATCGCCTTCGTAACCTCAAGGCCATATCCGTCGATCTCGCCTCGGGGCTCACCGTCGTCACGGGGCGCAACGGCATGGGCAAGACGAGCCTGCTCGAGGCGGTCTATCTGCTCGGCACGGGGCATTCGTTCCGCACGCGGCGCCTGGAAGAGCTCATCGCCCGGGACGGGGGCCCGTTGCGCGTGGGGGGGGAGATCTCCCGCCGCACCGGCGAGGAGCGGCTCGCCGTCGTGCTCGAGCGGAACGAACGCCGGCTGCTCGCCGGCGGCGGCGAATGCGACCTCGAGCGTTTCCTGGGAAGGCTCGACCTCGTCGCGCTCCCCGGGGACGCGCCGCGCGTGCTGCGTGAAGGTCCCGACGGTCGCCGTCGTTTCCTCGACAGCGGGCTCGTCGGCGTGCAGCCCGGGTTCCTACGGGCGCTGGGGGAATACCGGCGCACCCTTGCCGAGCGCAACGCCCTGCTCAAGGCCCGCGGGCGCGACGACGCCTCCCGGCGGCGGGAGCTGGCGGCCTGGGACGAGAGGCTGGCCGGCAGCGCCGCGCGACTCCACCGGGAGCGCCGCGCCTACGCGACCGCGCTGGCGGCGAGGCTCGGCGAGGTCGAGCGGGCGCTGTTCCCGGACGGCGAGACCTTCACGCTGCGTTACCTTCCGTCGCCGGAGGCCGTCGTCGAGGAAGATCCGATCCGCTTTCCGGAGCTCTACCTCGAGCGACTCGATCGCGATCGGGGGCGCGACCTCGCGCTGGGCTTCACCGGCTCGGGGCCGCATCGCGACGACTTCGCCCTCGAGCTCGACGGGAGCGACCTCCGCCGGTTCGGATCCGGTGGGCAGGTTCGCGCCGCCATGGTAGCCTTGAGCGTCGCCAAGCTCGGTTTCCTGAAGGAATTGCGGGGCGAGTCTCCGCTGTTCCTGATGGACGATTTCGATTCGGATCTCGACGAGCCGCGCGGCGCCGCCCTGGCCGAGTACCTGCACGGCGGGAGCTTCCAGGCGGTGCTCGTCACGGCCAAGGAAGGGTTGGCGGGCAACCTGGTGGTGCCGTCGCTCAGGATCCGGATGGAGAACGGCGAGGCCTCGAAGAACTGAGCCTCGCGAGCCGGGCCGTTCGAGTCCGCACATGGTCGCCCGCGAGGGACCCGAGGGGGTCCTCGATGGGAGGCAAGGCGGGCATGGAAAGGGTTCATGGCCGACGATCCCACCACGAATCAGGTTTACGACGCCAGCAGCATCAAGGTCCTCGAGGGGCTCGAGGCGGTCCGCAAGCGCCCCGCGATGTACATCGGCTCCACGGGAGCCATGGGCCTCCACCACCTCGTCTACGAGGTCGTGGACAACTCGGTGGACGAGGCGCAGGCCGGCTACTGCAGCCACATCGAGGTCGCGATCCACCTGGACAACTCGGTCACCGTCATCGACGACGGCCGGGGCATCCCGGTCGACATGCACCCGACCGAAGGGAAGTCCGCGGCCGAGGTCGTGCTGACCGTCCTGCACGCCGGCGGCAAGTTCGAGAACGACGCCTACAAGGTGTCGGGCGGCCTCCACGGCGTCGGCGTGTCGGTCGTGAACGCGCTCTCCGAGCGCCTCGAAGTCGAGATCTGGCGCGACGGCGGCACGTACCGGCAGGACTTCGAGCGCGGCAAGCCCGTGTCCGATTTCCGACAGGTCGGGACCACCAAGCGGCGCGGCACCAAGATCACCTTCAAGCCCGACGCGCAGGTGTTCGAGGAGCTCGTCTACTCCTACGACACCCTGTCGCAGCGGCTGCGCGAGCTCGCGTTCCTCAACAAGGGCGTCGAGATCAAGCTGCGCGACGATCGCGGCGAGAAGGTGCGCGAGAGCGTCTTCCACTACCAGGGCGGGATCGTCGAGTTCGTCGAGCACCTCAACAAGACGAAGCAGACGCTCCACCCGAAGCCGATCACTCTCGAAGGGGAGTCCGAAGGCGTCTTCCTCGAGATCGCGATGCAGTGGAACGACTCCTACCAGGAGACGATCTACACCTTCGCGAACTCGATCAACACGCACGAGGGCGGCACGCACCTCGTCGGCTTCAAGGCGGCGCTGACGCGCTCGATCAACAACTTCCTCCAGCAGGCCAATCTCGGTAAGGACGCCAAGGACATCCAGCTGCAGGGCGAGGATTGCCGCGAAGGCCTCGCCGCGGTCATCTCGGTCAAGATCCCGAAGCCGCAGTTCGAAGGCCAGACCAAGACCAAGCTCGGCAACTCCGAGGTTCGCGGGCAGGTCGAGGCGCTCGTCAACGACAAGCTCGGGGCCTTCTTCGAGCAGAACCCGTCGATCGCCAAGGCGATCATCCTGAAGAGCGTGGATTCGGCGCGCGCCCGCGAAGCCGCGCGGAAGGCGCGCGAGCTGACCCGGCGCAAGGGCGCGCTCGACTCGGGATCGCTGCCCGGCAAGCTCGCCGACTGCCAGGAGCGCGACCCCGCGCTGTGCGAGCTGTACCTCGTCGAGGGCGACTCGGCGGGAGGCTCCGCCAAGCAGGGGCGCGACCGGCGGTTCCAGGCGATCCTGCCGCTGCGAGGGAAGATCCTCAACGTCGAGAAGGCGCGCTTCGACAAGATGCTCTCCCACGAGGAGATCCGGACGATCATCGCCGCGCTCGGGACGGGCATCGGCGAGGACGAGTTCGATCCGGGGAAGCTGCGGTACGGCAAGATCCTGATCATGACCGACGCGGACGTGGACGGCTCGCACATCCGCACGCTCCTCCTGACGTTCTTCTACCGGCAGATGCGGCCGCTCATCGACCGCGGACACGTCTTCATCGCGCAGCCCCCGCTCTACAAGGTGAAACGCGGCAAGGAAGAGCGTTACCTCGCCAACGACAAGGAGCTCAACGCCTTCGTCATCCGCAAGGCCACCGAGGAGCGCGTGCTCGACATCCCCGCGCTCGGGAAGTCCGTGGACGGCACGAGCCTCCACCACCTCCTCCAGGCGCTGATCGACCAGGAGCAGTACCTGACGGCGCTCGAGCGCATGGGGATCGACCGCCGGACCGTCGAGTCGATGCTCGACGGCGGCATCACGGACAAGGCCGACTTCGGCGACCGGGAGAAGATGGACGCGCTGGGGGCGCGCATCGCGGAGCTGGGGCACGAGGTCTCCGCGTCGGACCCCGACGAGGAGCACGGCCTGCTTCAGCTGCACGTCCGCGCGGCGAACCTCGGCCGGCGCGAGTTCAAGGTGAACCTCGAGCTGTGGCAGACCGTCGAGATGCGCCAGCTGCGCCGGTTGCAGCCCTCCGTCGCGGACCTGGGGCGGTCGCCGCTTCGCGTGCGCCACAACGGCGATTCGGTCGAGCTTCCCGACAAGTCGGCCCTGCTCGAGCACCTGCTCGAGGCCGGAAAACGCGGGCTCGTCATCCAGCGCTACAAGGGCCTGGGCGAGATGAACCCCGACCAGCTCTGGGAGACCACGATGGATCCGGAGCGGCGCAGCGTGCTCGAGGTCCGGGTCGAGGATGCCGTCGAGGCCGACCGGCTCTTCTCGATCCTGATGGGGGACGCCGTCGAGCCGCGACGCCAGTTCATCGAGGAGAACGCCCTCGAAGTGCGGAACCTGGACATCTAGATGAGCGAACACGCCGAAAACCGCATCCCGATCAACATCGAGGAGGAGATGCGGCGCTCGTATCTCGATTACGCGATGAGCGTGATCATCGGGCGCGCGCTCCCGGACGTCCGCGACGGCCTGAAGCCGGTCCACCGCCGCGTGTTGTACGCGATGTACGACACCGGCAACACGTCGGACAAGCCGTACCGCAAGTCGGCCCGCACCGTCGGCACCGTGATCGGCAAGTACCACCCCCACGGCGACCAGGCCGTCTACGACACGATCGTGCGTCTCGCGCAGGACTTCTCCATGCGCTACATGCTCGTGGACGGTCAGGGGAACTTCGGCTCCGTCGACGGCGACCCGCCGGCCGCGATGCGGTACACGGAGATCCGGCTCGACAAGATCGCGCACGAGATGGTGCGCGACATCGAGAAGGAGACGGTCGAATTCGGGCCGAACTACGACGGCTCGGAGACCGAGCCGCTCGTCCTTCCGGCGGCGCTCCCGAACCTGCTGGTCAACGGCTCCTCGGGCATCGCCGTCGGCATGGCGACGAACATGCCGCCGCACAACCTCGGCGAGGTCGTGGAGGCGATCAAGCTCTACGTCGAGAACAACGACGTCGAGCTCGACGAGCTGATGGGCGTCCTTCCCGGCCCGGACTTCCCGACCGCGGCGACGATCTACGGCGTCTCGGGGATCCGCCAGGCGTACGCGACCGGACGCGGCCGCGTCATCGTGCGCGGCAAGGCGTCGATCGAGGAGCTGCCCAAGCGCAAGGACCGCTACGCGATCGTGATCACCGAGCTTCCGTACCAGGTGAACAAGGCCCAGCTCATCGAGGAGATCGCCGGGCTCGTGCGCGACAAGCGCATCGAGGGGATCGGCGACATCCGCGACGAGTCCGACCGGGACGGGATCCGCATGGTGCTCGAGCTCAAGAAGGACGAGAACGCCAGCGTCATCCTGAACAACCTGTACAAGTTCACCAAGCTCCAGACGACGTTCGGCGTGAACGCGCTGGCGATCGTGAAGGGCCGGCCCCAGGTCCTCCCGCTCAAGGAGCTGCTCCGCCACTTCGTCGACTTCCGCCGCGAGGTGATCATCCGGCGGACGCAGTTCGACCTTCGCAAGGCCGAAGAGCGGGCCCACATCCTCGAGGGGCTCAAGAAGGCGATCGACCACCTCGACGAGGTGATCTCGCTGATCCGCGCCGCGAAGACGCCGCCCGAGGCCAAGGAAGGGCTCATCTCCCGCTTCGAGTTCTCGGATCTCCAGGCCCAGGCGATCCTCGAGATGCGCCTGCAGCGGCTCACCGGGCTCGAGCGGCAGAAGATCGTCGACGAGTACGAAGAAACCCTCAAGCTCATCGAGCGGCTCAAGCAGATCCTCGCCTCCGAGGCGCTCCAGCTCCGGATCGTCGTGGAGGAGCTCGAGGCGCTCAAGCAGCAGTTCGGCGACCGCCGCCGGACCGAGATCGTCGCGCAGGCCGACGAGATCTCTCTCGAGGACCTCATCCAGGAGGAAGAGGTCGTCATCACCGTCTCCCACACCGGCTACATCAAGCGCACGCCGCTGTCGACGTACCGGTCGCAGCGCCGCGGCGGCAAGGGCCGGATCGGGATGACGACCCGCGAGGAGGACGTGGTCCAGCACCTCTTCACGGCCTCCACCCACGACTACATCCTCGCGTTCACGAACCGCGGGCGGATGCACTGGCTCAAGGTCCACGAGATCCCGGACGTCAGCTCCGCCGGGCGCGGGAAACCCGTCGTCAACCTGATCCAGATCGAGCCGGAGGAGAAGGTGCGCGACGTCGTGGCGGTGCGGGAGTTCCCCGAGGACCGCTACGTCGTGATGGTGTCCCGTAAAGGCACGATCAAGAAGACCGCGCTGAGCGCGTTCTCGAACCCCCGGCGGGCCGGGATCATCGCCCTGACGCTCGACGAGGGGGACGACGTTCTCGGGGTGGGGCTGTCCGACGGTCAGTCCGAGATCTTCCTCGCGACGTCGAAGGGCAAGGCGATCCGGTTCAAGGAGTCCGACGTGCGCCCGATGGGCCGCACGGCGCGCGGCGTGATCGGAATTCGTCTCGCGGAGGGGGACGAGCTCGTCGAGATGGACGTGCTCGCCGGGCGCCCCGACATCCTCTCCGTCACCGCCAACGGCTACGGCAAGCGCACCGCCGTGGAGGAGTACCGGCTGCAGGGCCGCGGCGGCTCCGGGATCATCAACATGCGCACGACGAGCCGCAACGGCGACGTCGTCGCCGCGACCGCCGTCTCCGAGGACGACCAGGCGCTCATGATCACCGCGAACGGCAAGATCATCCGGATGAACGTGAACGGCGTCAGCCGCATCGGCCGCGCCACGCAGGGCGTGCGGCTCATCCAGACCGACGAGGGCGACCGCGTGGTCGCCGCGATTCGCACCGAGGAGCGCGAGGAAGAGGGCACTTCCGCGCCTCTGCAGACCGCGCCGGACCCCGACGACGTCGGCGGCGCCGAGACGGAGGAGGAAGGATGAAGTTCTTCATCGATACCGCGAACATCGACGAGATCCGCGAAGCCGCGTCGCTGGGGATCGTCGACGGCGTGACCACCAACCCGAGTCTCGTCGCGAAGGAGGGGCGCTCGTTCCACGACGTCGTGCGCGAGATCGCCTCGATCGTCGACGGCCCGATCTCCGCCGAGGTCACCGCCCTCGACGCGCCGAGCATGCTCGCGCAGGGAAAGGAGCTCGCCAAGATCCACGACAACGTCGTGATCAAGGTGCCGCTCACGAAGGAAGGCCTGAAAGCCTGCAAGGCGTTCCGCTCGCAGGGAATCCGGGTCAACGTGACGCTCTGCTTCTCGCCGACGCAGGCCCTGCTCGCGGCGAAGTGCGACGCCAGCTACATCAGCCCGTTCGTCGGGAGGCTCGACGACATCTCGCACGACGGGATGGAGCTCATCGCCCAGATCCGCCAGATCTACGACAACTACGGCTTCACGACCGAGATCCTCTCGGCGTCGATCCGGCACCCGATCCACGTGGTGCAATCGGCGCTCGCGGGGGCGGACGTGGGCACCATGCCCTTCAAGGTCATGATGCAGCTCTACGAGCACCCGCTCACGGACCTCGGCCTCAAGAAGTTCCTGGCCGACTGGGAGAAGCTCAAGAAGTAAACAGGGACAGGCAGCGTCTTCTGCGCGCTTGCGCGCGGAAAACGGTGCCTGTCCCTGTTTGTCGTTCGAGGGGGACCCGTGCCGGACACCCGTCTCAAGGAACTGCGCCGGCGCTACGACGCCGCGCGCGTGGGCGGCGGCGAGCAGCGCGTGGCGAAGCAGCACGCCGCGGGGAAGCTGACGGCGCACGAGCGCATCGAGGCGCTGCTCGACCCGGGGTCGTTCCAGGAGCTCGACGCGCTGGTGGTCCACCGATGCCAGGACTTCGGCATGGACAAGCAGCGCATCCCCGGGGACGGCGTCGTCACCGGCCACGGCCGCGTCAACGGGCGGCCCGTCTTCGTCTTCGCGCAGGATTTCACGGTCTTCGGCGGATCGCTCAGCGAGACGTTCGCCTCGAAGATCTGCAAGGTCATGGACCTCGCGATGAAGACGGGGGCGCCGGTCGTCGGGATCAACGACTCCGGCGGCGCGCGGATCCAGGAGGGCGTCGTTTCGCTCGCGGGGTATGCGGACATCTTCCTGAGGAACACCCTGTCGTCGGGGGTCGTCCCGCAGATCTCGCTGATCATGGGGCCGTGCGCGGGCGGGGCCGTCTACTCGCCGGCGATCACGGACTTCACCGTGATGGTGAAGGACACTTCGTACATGTTCATCACCGGGCCCGACGTGATCAAGGCGGTCACGCACGAGGAGGTCACGAAGGAGAAGCTCGGCGGGGCGATGACGCACAACTCGGTCTCGGGCGTCGCGCACTTCGCCGCGCAGGACGACCGCGACGCCCTGCAGCTCGTCCGGGAGCTCCTTTCGTACATCCCCTCGAACAACATGGAGGATCCGCCGGCCTCCCCGTGCGAGGATCCCGAGGACCGTTCCGACCCCACGATGAACTCGCTCGTGCCGACGAGCCCCAACCAGCCCTACGACATCAAGAAGGTCATCAAGGGCGTCGTCGACGACGGTCGCTTCTTCGAGGTGCACGAGCACTTCGCGCGGAACATCGTCGTCGGGTTCGCCCGCCTGGGCGGGAAGTCCGTCGGCATCGTCGCCAACCAGCCCGCGGTCCTCGCGGGCTGCCTCGACATCGACGCGTCGGTCAAGGGCGCCCGCTTCGTGCGGTTCTGCGACTGCTTCAACATCCCGCTCGTCGTCTTCGAGGACGTGCCCGGGTTCCTCCCCGGCACCGAGCAGGAGTTCGGCGGGATCATCCTCCACGGCGCGAAGCTGCTCTACGCCTTCGCGGAGGCGACGGTTCCGAAGGTGACCGTCATCACGCGCAAGGCCTACGGCGGCGCCTACTGCGTCATGGCCTCGAAGCACATCCGCGCCGACTTCAATTTCGCCTGGCCGACCGCGGAGATCGCGGTCATGGGCCCCGAGGGGGCCGTCAACATCATCTTCCGCCACGAGATCGACAAGTCCCCCGAGCCCGAGGCGGCTCGCTCCGAGCGCGTCGCGGAGTACCGGGAGAAGTTCGCGAACCCGTGGGTCGCCGCCGAGCGGGGGTACGTCGACGAGGTGATCGAGCCCGCCCTCACGCGGGCGAAACTGATCTCCGCGCTGCGCCTGCTCGAGAACAAGCGCGACAGCAACCCGCCGCGCAAGCACGGGAACATCCCGCTGTGACCAAGCCGCCGTTCGAGAAGATCCTCATCGCGAACCGGGGGGAGATCGCGGTTCGCATCATCCGGGCGTGTCACGAGATGGGGATCCGAACGGTCGCCGTCTACTCCGAGGCGGACCGCAAGGCCCTCCACGTCCGCTACGCGATGGAGGCCTGCCTCATCGGGCCGCCCCCGTCGCGCGATTCCTACCTGCGCATCGACCGCATCCTCGAGGCCGCGAAGAAGACCGGCGCGCAGGCGATCCACCCCGGCTACGGTTTCCTCGCCGAGAACGACGACTTCGCGCGGGCGGTTCGCGACGCCGGGATCGTCTGGATCGGGCCGCCCCCCGAGGCGATGGAGGCGATGGGGGACAAGATCCGCGCCCGGGAGATCATGCAGAAGGCCAAGGTGCCGGTCGTTCCCGGCACGCCGCCCCTGTCCCCGGACCCCTTCGAGGTCGCGCGCCAGGCCGAAGCGATCGGTTACCCCGTCTTGCTCAAGGCGTCGGCGGGAGGAGGCGGCAAGGGGATGCGGGTCGTCACGAGCTCGAAGGAGCTGCCGTCGCTGCTGGCGCAGGCCCGCGGAGAGGCCGCCTCGAGCTTCGGGGACGACACGGTTTTCCTGGAGAAGTACGTCGAGCGGCCGCGACACATCGAGGTGCAGGTCCTCGGCGACACTCACGGGAACGTGATCCACCTCGGTGAGCGCGAGTGTTCGATCCAGCGACGCCACCAGAAGCTGATCGAGGAGGCCCCGTCCCCCTGCGTGGACGCCGCGACCCGTGCGCGGATCGGCGAGATCGCGGTCAAGGCGGCGAAGGCGGTCGGCTACGTGAGCGCCGGGACCGTCGAGATGCTTCGAGGCGCCGACGGCTCCTTCTACTTCATGGAGATGAACACGCGCCTGCAGGTCGAGCACCCCGTGACCGAGCTCGTGTACGGGATCGACCTGGTCAAGGCGATGATCCACGTCGCGGCCGGCGAGCCCCTGAAGATGAAGCAGAAGGACGTCGTCCCGCGCGGCCACGCCATCGAGTGCCGCATCATCGCGGAGGATCCGGCGCGGAACTTCATGCCCGCGCCCGGGAAGGTCCGGGCGCTGCGCGCCCCGACGGGGCCGGGCATCCGCTACGACGGCGGCGCCTACGCCGGGTACGACATCCCCGTGCACTACGATCCGCTGCTCGCGAAGCTGTGCGCCTGGGGGGCCGACCGCGACGAAGCGATCGCCCGGATCGGCCGCGCCCTCGACGAGTACCGCGTCGACGGCCTGAAGACCTCCGTCAGCTTCCACCGCAACGTGATGCGGCACGCCGCCTTCCAGGCCGGCGACCTGCACACGGGATTCGTCGCGGAGCACCCCGAGCTGCTCGGCTCGGGCGACGACGTCTGGCTCGACGAGATCGCCGTCATCGCCGCCGCGATCGCCCACTTCCGACACGCCGAGGCGATCTCGGCGAAGGGGGGAACCGCGAGCGCCGCGGCGGGAGGCTCGTCGTGGCGCTGGGGCGGCCGGAGGGGGTGGCGCGCATGAACCTCACCGCGCGCAAGGGCGAGGCGGTCCACGAGGTCCGCATCGAGCGGCAGGCGGGGCAGTTCCTCGTGGTGGTGGACGGCGTGGAGCACCTGGTCGACGCGCAGAAGCTCGACGCGGACTTCTACTCCATCCTCATCGGCGCAAAGTCGTACGAGGTCTCGATCGAAGCGGCCGGCACGAAGTACTTCGTCCGCCACGGCTCCGCCGAACAGGTCGTCCACCTCACCGATCCCGCGCGTGAGGGGCGCGACGAGCTGCACCGCGCCGGCGAAGGCCCCGAGGTCGTCACCGCGACGATGCCGGGGAAGGTCGTGCGGGTGATGGTCTCGGAAGGGGACACGATCGAGCCCGGCCACGGCCTCGTCGTGCTCGAGGCGATGAAGATGGAGAACGAGATCACCGCCCCACGCGGCGGGAAGGTCGCCCGCGTGGCGGTCAAGCCCGGGCAGACCGTAGAGAGCGGCGCGGAGCTCGTGGTCGTCGAGTAGCGGGGGTCGAAAAGGGGCCTGGCCCCTTTTCGTTCGACGTCCGAAAACGGCGTGCGACGACGGGGACCCGCGCGTACGCTTCCGGGCATGAACGCCCTCGACCCCGAAAGCTGCTGGCGCGCGGTGCGCACCCACGACGCCCGGTTCGACGGGCGTTTCTTCGTCGGCGTGACGTCGACACGCATCTATTGCCGTCCGATCTGCCCCGCACGGCCCCCCAAGCGCGAACACTGCACCTTCCACCCCTCCGCGGCCGCGGCGGAGTCGGAGGGTTTTCGGCCGTGCCTGCGCTGCCGCCCGGAGCTCGCCCCCGGCTTCTCGCCGGCCGATGCCCCGCGCCGGCTCGCCTACGCGGCGGCGCTTTGGCTCGAGGAGGGGAACCCGGCGACGCTCGAACGGCTCGCGAGGCGACTCGACGTCACCTCCCGCCACCTGCGGCGCGTGTTCACCGCGGAGTTCGGCGTGAGCCCCGTCGCGTACGCGCAGACCCAGCGGCTGCTCTCCGCGAAGCGGCTCCTCACCGACACGGGCCTCTCCGTGACCGACGTCGCCCACGCGAGCGGGTTTCGGAGCCTTCGCCGCTTCCAGAGCTCGTTCAAGGAGCGTTATCGACTCGCGCCGTCGGAGCTCCGCCGCGACACCGCGAGGACCCGCGGCCCCGAGCTCGTCCTCGAGCTGGCGTACCGACCCCCGTACGCGTGGAACGAGATCCTCGAGTTCCTCGGAGCCCGCGCGATCACGGGGGTCGAGGCGATCGAGAAACGAACGTATCTCCGGACGGTCTCGATCGACAGGCACGACGGCTGGCTGCGCGTCGAGAACGCGCGTGGCCGCGACGCCCTTCGCGTGACCCTGTCCGCGTCGCTCGCTCCCGTGGTCCCCGCGGTCCTCGTTCGCGTGAAACGACTGTTCGACCTCGGGGCCCGTCCCGACGCGATTGCGAAGGTGCTCGGGTCGCTCGCCGCGAAGCGCCCGGGGCTGCGCGTGCCCGGAGCCTTCGACGGATTCGAGGTCGCCGTGCGCGCGATTCTCGGCCAGCAGGTGAGCGTCAAGGCGGCGAGCACCCTCGCGGGACGCGTGGCCACGGCGTTCGGGCGATCCATCGAGACGCCGCACGCGGAGCTGACCACGATCTTCCCGACTCCATCACGCCTGAAGGACGCCGCGATCGAGGCGCACGGCATCCTCCGCGCCCGAGCCGATGCGATTCGCGCGCTCGCGGCGTCGGGGATCCGTCTCGAACCGGGTACGGACGTTCCGTCGACGCTCGATTCCCTGCTGGCGCTTCCGGGAGTCGGCCCCTGGACCGCGCAGTACCTGGCGATGCGGACCCTCGCATGGCCGGACGCGTTTCCCGAGGGGGACCTCGTCCTCCGCCGGGCGCTCGGCGGCGTCGCGGCGCGCGAGGCGCTCACCCGCGCGGAAGGGTGGCGCCCCTGGCGGGCCTACGCGGCCATGCACCTCTGGCAGTCGATCAAGGAGGAACGATGAACGTGCGCATGCATTCCCCGATCGGTACGGTCGAGATCGAAGCCGAGGCCGGCGCGATCACGGCGATCCGCTTCGTGGACGGACCGCCGACCTCGACCGAGGATCCGTTGCTTCGTCGGGCGGTGGAGGAGCTCCGGCAGTATTTCGAGGGGAGGCGCGAGCGCTTCGAACTGCCGCTCGCTCCCAAGGGGACGGACTTCCAGCGCCGGGTCTGGCGGGAGCTGGAGACGATCCCCCTCGGGACGACCCTCTCGTACGGCGAGCTGGCCGGTCGGGTCGGCGATCCGAAGGCCTCGCGCGCGGTCGGGGCGGCCAACGGGAGGAACCCGATCGCGATCGTGGTCCCGTGTCATCGGGTGATCGGCGCGGACGGGTCGCTCACGGGGTACGCGGGGGGGCTGGCTCGGAAGGGGGCATTGCTGCGGCTCGAGGGGTCGATCGGACCGGCCCGGTGTACAGTGCCTCCGGGTCCCCAACCCGTGAGGCATGATTGCATCCCAAGTTCGCACCGGCGAGCGAGTTCCATTCCGAGCTGAAAGCCAAGGTAGAGGCCTATTTTGCGCGCGCCGGGGCTTCCCCGCGCGGGGGCTCACGCCTTTGGACGAAGACCGGCACCATCGCCTGCTGGCTGGCGGCCAGCTACGTCGCCCTCGTGTTCGTCGCAAGCGGCCCCGTCACGATCGCCCTGGCCGCCCTCTCGACCGCCCTCGCGATCGCCGCGGTCGGGTTCAACATCCAGCACGACGCCAACCACGGCGCCTTCTCCGAACGTCCGTGGGTCAACCGCGCGATGGGGTACGCCCTCGACGCGATCGGCGGCAGCTCGTACATCTGGTTCTACAAGCACAACGTCTACCACCACACCTACACGAACCTCGCCGGGGTCGACGACGACATCTCGATCGGGATCCTCGGCCGGCTCTCGCCCGCGCAGCGCCGCCTGCCCTTCCACCGCTTCCAGCAGTTCTATCTCTGGCCGCTGTATGCGGTCATGGGCGTGAAGTGGCAGCTCTTCGACGACTTCTTCCGCGTGGCGCGCGGTCGTCTCGGCGAGCAGCCGCTCCCGCGTCCCAAAGGCAAGGACCTCGCGCTGCTGATCGTCGGGAAGGTCTTCTTCTTCGGCGTCGCGTTCGGCGTCCCCTCGCTCCTGCATCCGTTCGGGGCCGTACTCGCGATCTACCTCGCCGTCATGGGGGCGGTGGGCATCGTGCTCGCGGTCGTCTTCCAGCTCGCGCACAGCGTCGGGGAGGCCGAACATCCGCTGCGACAGCCCGAGCCCCAGGTCGTCGCGGACGACTGGGCGCGCCACCAGGTCCAGACGACGGTGGACTTCGCGCGCGGCAGCCGGCTACTCGCCTGGTACGCCGGCGGGTTGAACTTCCAGATCGAGCACCACCTCTTCCCCCGCGTCTCCCACGTGCACTACCCCGAGATCGCGAAGATCGTCGAGGACGTCAGCCGGCGCTTCGGCGTGCGCTACTCCGCGCATCCGACGTTCGCGTCGGCGATCGCGGCGCATTATCGATTCCTTCGCGAGATGGGGAAGGCCGCGGCCTGAGCAGGCCGCGGAGGCGGCTTGGAGCCGCCTCCGGACCTTGGGTGGGATTTCTTTCAGGATCTCTTGGGCGAACGACTACTTGTTGAGCTTCTTGGTGAGCTGGGCGCCCGCCTTGAAGCGAGCGATCGTCTTCGCCTTGATCTTGATCGACTCGCCGGTCTGCGGGTTGCGCCCCGTACGAGCCTTGCGCTTGCTGACGCCGAACGTGCCGAAGCCGACGAGCGTCACGCGCTGACCCTTCTTGAGCGTCGTCGTGATCCCCTCGATGAGGCTCTCGACGGCGGTCGCCGCGGCGGCGCGGGTGATCCCGGCGTCGTCCGAGATCTTGGCGATCAGGGTTGCCTTGTTCATTCGATTTCACCTCCTTCCGTAATGGTCTCTTCGCTCCCGCGAAGGCAAACGCATTACAGCTTTCGCGCGCGGAGGTGTCAAGATCGAAACCCGCGAAAACCCGCGCCGGACGCGGGATTCCACGCGACGCGGTCGCGACTTCAGTGCGCGCCGGCGGCGAGGAAGCGCGCGAGGCGCTCGCGCCCGGCGTCGTCGACGTGGGTGAAGAACAACGCCAGCTCGAAGCGAGGGCCGTTCCCCGTCGGGGACTTCAGCTTCTTCCTGCGGACGACGACCGCTTCCGCATCGACCGGTTCCGGGCCGGCGCCGTTGGGCAGCAACATGCGGACGGCAAGGCGGGTCATCTCCGGGAAGTCGTGGGTGGAGGAGCAGTAGAGCCCGCCGAGCGAGAGGTCGCTGGCGGTCATTCGGGCGATCGTCGCGCCGTCCTGCCCCTCGATGTCGAACGAGCGCTGGAATCTCGCGTGCGAACGGCGTTCGGCGTGTTGCTTGCTCAAGGAATCCCCCCTCCGGGTCGCGGAAATGTAGCACGGTGGGCGATAATTCCGGCCTTCCCGCACGAGGTTCCGGAGACCCCATGGACCAAGCCGCGCTGCGCCGACTGCTCCTCAAGGTTCGATCGGGGACGACGAAGGTCGAGGACGCGATCGACCGGCTGCGCGGCATGCCGGCGGACGAGCTCGGCTTCGCGACACTCGACATGCACCGTGCATTGCGACGCGGGATTCCCGAGGCGGTCTACGGTGCGGGAAAGTCGGTCGAGCAGATCGTCGCGATCGTCGGGCGATTCAAGCACCATGGTCAGACAGCCCTCGTCACCCGGGTCGGTCCCGAGGTCCACGCCGCGGTCGCGGCCGCGCACCCGGAGGTGGAGTACCACGCGGCGGCGCAGGCGCTCGTGCTCCGTGCGGGACGGCGGAGGAAGGGACGGCCGGGGGTCGTCGTGATGACCGCGGGGACCTCCGACCTTCCGATTGCCGAGGAAGCGGCGCTGACCGCCGAACTGCTCGGGGAATCCGTGCACCGCATCGAAGACGTGGGAGTCGCCGGACTCCACCGGCTCTT
The DNA here is from genome assembly GCA_036376135.1 of Candidatus Polarisedimenticolaceae bacterium. NCBI lineage: Bacteria > Pseudomonadati > Acidobacteriota > Candidatus Polarisedimenticolia > Candidatus Polarisedimenticolales > Candidatus Polarisedimenticolaceae > Candidatus Polarisedimenticolaceae bacterium. The sequence continues at coordinate 53,452 of DASVAW010000158.1, forward strand.
CCGCCACCGCAAGGCACTCGAGTCGGCGAGGGTGATCGTGGTCGTGGCGGGGATGGAGGGGGCCTTGCCGTCCGTGGTCGCAGGCCTGGTCGACTGTCCCATCGTCGGCGTGCCGACCAGCACCGGCTACGGTACGGGGGCAGGGGGGTACGCCGCGCTGCTCGCGATGCTCAACAGTTGCTCGGCCGGGGTGGCCGTGGTCAACATCAACAACGGCTACGGGGCCGGGGTGCTCGCTTCCCTGATCAACCGCAACCGGCGGTCCGGACACCGGATTTCCGCGTCGTAATCGTCGCAATTCCCACGCCTCGGTGTGGACAGCGGCGAATACCCCCCGTATATAAAGCCCGAAGCGTGAAAGCCCACATTGCCGGTCCGGCCGCTCGCTTGACGGTGCCGTGGGGGCGAGACTAGGATGGCGCGTTTGCCACGCATCCATTCTGGTAGGAAAGGCGGGTGAGTTCGAACATGCCGCTGATCAAGGTGCGCGAGGACGAGAGCCTCGAAAACGCCTTGAAGCGCTTCAAGCGGAAGTGCGAGAAGTCGGGGATCCTTACCGAGATCAAGAAGCGCCAGCATTACGAGAAGCCGAGCGTCAAGCGTAAGCGCAAGGCGCTGGCCGCGCGTAAGAAGCTTCTGAAGCGTCTCGCACAGGAACGCCGCCAGAACGCTTAGACCCTTTGTCCGGCTCGGGGCGGGACCGGCAGGTCCCGCCCCTTGTCGTCGGCTCGTGGGTGCCCCGTTGGGCGTGGCCTTGACGAAGGACTTCGTCGCGACCGTCCGAAGCGCCGCGGACATCGTCCGGCTGGTTTCGGACTATGTCCCCCTCAAGCAGGCGGGACGTCGCCTCAAAGGTCTCTGCCCTTTCCATCAGGAAAAGACCCCCTCGTTCTCCGTCGATCCCGACCAGCAGCTCTTCTACTGTTTCGGGTGTCAGGCCGGGGGGGACGTCTTCAAGTTCGTCCAACTCTACGAAAAGACGGATTTTCCCGGCTCCGTCGAGTTCCTCGCCCGCCGCTTCGGGGTGAAGATCCCCGAGCAGACCGATTCACCCGAGGACCGGCTCCGCCGCCGACTCATCGAAATGAACGATGCCGCCGCGGCCTGGTTCCGGGAGCGGCTGCTCGACCCGGTCGATGGTCGCGAGGGCCGGGCCTACCTCGCCAAGCGGGGAATCGACGACGCCACCGCCGAGCGCCTGGATCTCGGGTGGGCCCCCGACAGCTGGGACGGGTTGTCGAACCACCTTCGGGCCCGGCGCTTCACGGAACAGGAGTGCCTGGCGGGTGGTCTCTCGGTGCCTCGGAAGACCGGCACCGGATCGTACGACCGCTTTCGCGGTCGCCTGACCTTCCCGATCCGGGATGTTTCGGGGCGGACGGTGGCCTTCGGAGGACGCATTCTGGGGGCCGGGGAACCGAAGTACCTGAACTCCCCCGAGACCCCCGCTTACGTGAAGGGGGAGCACCTCTACGGGCTCCACCTCGCCAAGGAAGCGATCCGGAAGGAGGGTTTCGCGATCCTGGTCGAGGGGTACCTCGACCTCGCCGCGCTCCACCAGGCGGGGTTCGGCCACGCCGTCGCCTCGCTCGGGACCGCGCTGACCCCGTCCCAGGCCCGCCTCCTAGGACGGTACGCGAACCGGGTCGTGGTTTCCTACGACGGCGATGCCGCCGGAGGCTCCGCCGCGGCGCGCTCCTTGGACACCTTCCTCGATCGTGGGTTCGAGGTCCGGGTCGCCGCGATTCCGGGGGGGATGGACCCGGACGACTATCTCCGTAAGGAGGGTTTCGAAGCCTACGACCGGCTGGTCCGCCAGGCGCCGGGGTATCTCGACTTCCTGATCGCCCGGGAGGCGGCCGCCCGCGACGTGGCGACGGTCGCCGGGAAGGTCGAGGCGGTGAACGCCCTCCTTCCCCGCCTGGCGAGCCTTCCGAACGCAATCGAGCGGGCCGCATGGGCCGGGAAGATCGCCGGGGTCCTCGGAATCGAGGACGAGCTCGTCCTCCAGGAGCTACGCGGCGCGTTGCGCCACGGAAAGGCCGCCATCCGGCACCGGGCCGAGCCGCAGGCCGCCGTGTCGGCGCTGGAGTCCCGGATCGTCGCCCTTTTGCTCCGCGACCCCGCCTGCCGGGACCAGGCCCGAAAGGGGCTCGACCCCTCCGAGCTCGACGCGGATCGCGTGGCCCCGATCGTGCAGATCATCCTCGATCTCGAGGGGGCCGGAGCTTCGGTGGACCCACCGTCGGTGATGGCCGCTCTCGACCGGGACGACCTGCGCGATCTCGTCGCGCGGATCGCCTTCCACGACGAGGCCGAGCCGTCGGACAACGAATTCGCCGGGTGCCTCGAGACCCTTCGCCGCCGCCGCCTGCGGCGGGAGGGGCGCGACGTCGCCCGCAGGATCCAGGACGCCGCGCCCGACGCGGTGGACGACCTTCTCGCGGCGAAGCTCCGCCTCGCCCGCGAGATCGACGCGTTGCAGAGATAGGACGAGCGAGGAGCGATGAGCAACAAGAAGAAGCGCGAGAGCCTCTCGTCGGTCGAGGAGAAGTACGACGAGGTGCGCCAGCTCGTGGCCAACGGCCGCGAAAAGGGGTACCTCACGTACGAGGAGATCAACGAGGTTCTCCCGGACGAGGTCAGCTCCTCGCCCGAGGAGATCGAGGAGGTCTTCACCGTCTTCGAGACCCACGGCATCACCCTCGTCGACGCCGACGGCCGCGAGGCGGTCGCCACGGGCGAGGACACCGAGCGCAAGGCGGTCTCGTCCAAGGACGTCCCCGCCGAGAAGGAGGAGGACGGCAAGAACGAGCCGGTGGCGTCCCCCCTCGAGAAGACCAACGACCCGGTCCGGATGTACCTCCGGGAGATGGGCACCGTCCCGCTGCTCACGCGCGAAGGCGAGGTGTCGATCGCGCGCCGCATCGAGCGCGGCGAGCGGCTCGTGCTCAAGGCCCTCTCCCGCTCGACGTACGTGCTGGCGGAGATTCGCGCGATCGGCGAGCGGATCAAGAAGAACCAGGTCTCGGCGAACGTCTTCACCGGCGCGGAGGACGAGGAGGACAAGTCCCGCGTCCGCCTCGAGCGCGCCAAGGGCGTGATCTCGAAGATCGTGCGCCACATCGGCCAGATCGAGGCCGCGCAGAAGGCGGGGCGCCGCCTGAAGCCGGGCGGCAAGGCCTGGCGGAACGCCGAGTGGAAGATCGCGCGCCTGCGCGTGAAGGTCGCCCGCGAGTTCCGCAATCTCAAGCTCGCACCGTCGCAGGTGGACGCGCTGGCGAAGGCGGTCCTCGACGCGGAGCTGAAGATCCGCCGCCATCACCGCTCGATCCAGGAGCTCAACACGCGCGCGAAGTCGTACCGCGACGCGTCGCTCAAGCGCGAGGTGCGCCGGAAGGTCGACGGGCTGCGCGCGGACATCAAGGGGATCGAGGAGGAGATGGGCTGCGAGCGCGAGGAGCTCGCGTCGGTCGCGCAGTCGATCCACCGCGGGATGCGCGAGGCCAAGAAGGCCAAGAGCGAGCTGATCGAGGCCAACCTGCGCCTGGTCGTGTCGATCGCCAAGAAATACACGAACCGCGGCCTGCAGTTCCTCGACCTGATCCAGGAAGGCAACATCGGGTTGATGAAGGCGGTGGACAAGTTCGAGTACCGCCGCGGCTACAAGTTCTCGACGTACGCGACCTGGTGGATCCGGCAGGCGATCACGCGCGCGATCGCGGACCAGGCGCGCACGATCCGCATTCCGGTGCACATGATCGAGACGATCAACAAGCTCGTCCGCACGCAGCGCAGCCTCGTCCAGGAGTACGGCCGCGAGCCGACCCCCGAGGAGATCGCGCGCAAGATGGGGATCCCGGTGGCGAAGGTCCGCAAGGTCCTCAAGATCGCCCAGGAGCCCATCTCGCTCGAGACTCCGATCGGCGAGGAGGAGGACTCGCACCTGAAGGACTTCATCGAGGACCGCTCGGCGGTCTCCCCGATGGAGGCCGTGATCCAGGTGAACCTCCGCGAGCAGACGCAGTCCGTCCTCAAGACGCTCACGCCGCGCGAGGAGAAGGTCCTCAAGATGCGTTTCGGCGTCGGAGACGGGAGCGAACACACCCTCGAGGAGGTCGGCCAGTCGTTCGCGGTCACGCGCGAGCGGATCCGGCAGATCGAGTCGAAGGCGCTGCGCAAGCTGCGTCACCCGAGCCGGAGCAAGATGCTGCGGGTGTTTCTCGAGGAGAAGACGCACTGATCGTCGACCGGATCCGTTCGCTCCCGCTGTTCGCCGAGCTCGAGGAAGAATCCCTCGCGGAGCTGGCGGGTATCGGGCGGATCCTCCATCGGCGGCGCAAGGAGATCCTCTTCGCCGACGGGGAGCCCTTCGAGGGCTCCTACGTCGTGCTCACGGGGCTCGTCGTCGTCTACCGGCTCGCCGAGGACGGCCGCATGCTGATCCTCCACGTCTGCCGTCCGGGGGACGCGGTGGCGGTCGCCGGAGTCTTCGGGAGGGACCGCGACACCTACCGGGCCCACGCTCGCGCGACCCGGGACGCCGATCTCCTCTTCCTCCCCCGCGAGCGCTTCGTCCCGTTCCTCAAGCGCCACCCGGAGCTGGCGTGGGACGTCGCGCGGGCCCTCGTCGCCCGCAACGACGAGCTCAGCCAGCAGCTCGAGAACGTGACCATGCGCGAGGTGGAGGCGCGCGTGGCCCGGTACCTCCTGCGCGAGCTCGAACGCGCGGGAGTCGCCGGCGACCCGCAACCGTCGCTCACGCTCCCGCTCGCGAAGAGCTCCCTGGCCTCCTACCTGGGGACGGTGCACGAGACGCTCTCGCGGACCTTCTCCCGCCTGATCCGGCAGGGGATCGTGCGCGTCGACGGTCCCCGGGTCACGGTGCTCGACCCCGCGAAGCTGCGCCGGCTTACCTGAGCCCGACGGCCGCCGCGATCCGCTCGAAGGCCGGAGACTTGCGCAGGGACCGCAGCTCCGGGTCGTTCCGCAACTGGACCATCTCGAGGGCGTGGACGCGCAGCCCCTCCTCCAGGAATCCGATCGCCGCCTCCTCCTCGCCCAGCGCGGCGTGCACCCGCGCGATGTGGACGGGCGAGTGGTACGTCGACCGGCACGACGGGTCCATCTCCGCGAGCAGTCGGCGCGCCTCGTGCGGGTACCCGGCGAGCGCCAGCGCCGCCCCGAGCGTCGCGGAGACGTAGGGCGTCCCCCCCGCCGTCGCGACCGCGCGGCGCGCCGCGTCGACCGCCTCGTCGAAGCGGCCGACCGCGAGCAATCCCCGCGCCTTGGAGTTCCACGCGACCGCGTAGTCCGGGTCCATCTCGAGGACGCGGCCGATCACCGCCTGCGCCTCGTCGTTCCGTCCGGCGTTGACGAGAAGGCACGACTCCTCGCTGCGCATCACGAGGGAGTACGGGTCGAGGCGGATCGCCCTCCGCAGCGCGTCGATCGCGTCGTCGTGACGCCCCCGGTGGGAGAGGAACTGCGCGTAGTTGTGGAGCGCGGACGAGCAGCTCGGGTTGAGTTCGATCGACCGGGTGTACGCCTCCTCGGCCGCGGTCCAGTCCCACTCCCAGCGGTGCTTCAGGAACCCGAGCGTCATGTACGCGTCGCCCGCCGCCGGGTCGGTCTCGAGCGCGAGGAGCACCGACTCCTTCGCCTCGGGGAGCGCGGATTCGGGTCGGAACACTCCGTACTCCACCCCGAGCGCGAGCGTCTCCGCGATCGACGCCAGGGTGACCGCGCAGGCCGGGTCGATCGCCTGCGCGCGGCGGAAGTACTCGAGCGAGGCGCGCAGGGCGTCCGGCGTGCGCTTGGCGAGCCAGTGCCGGCCGACGAGGTAGACCTCGCGCCATTCCGAGAGCTTGACGGGGGTGTCCGCCGCCTCCGTGTCCTCCGGGAGGAACTCCAGCGCGAGCGCCCCTGCGACGTGGGTGGAGACCTCGCGCTGCACGGCGAACTCGTCCGAGGCGTCGCGTTCGATCGTGTCCGCCCACAGGACCGTGCGATCGCGCACCTGGATGAGCTGCGCGCCGATCCGCACCCGGCCGTTCGCGCGTCGCACGGTGCCGTCGAGGACGAAGTCCACACCCAGCTCGCGCCCCACGCGTTCGGGAGCCCGGTCGCCGTTGCGGTAACGCTGCACGGACGGGGTGGCGATGATGCCGAGCTTGGAACGGCACAGGCGGCCGAGACGGATCACCATCTCCTGGGTCAATCCGTCGGTGAACAACTCGTGGCGCGGATCCTCGCCGACGTTGCGGAAAGGAAGGACCGCGAGCATCGAGCGCTCCACCCGCACCTCGAGGTCGCCGGTGGCCGACCAAGGGGAGACGAGGAACCGGTAACCCCGCCGGGGCAGGGTCTCGATGAAGCGGGGACTCGACGCGGCGTCCCCCAGGGCGTCGCGGAGCTTGTTCATCGCCGCGTTGAGCCCGTGCTCGAAGTCGACGAAGGTGTCCTGCGCCCAGAGGCGTTCGCGCAACTCCTGCCGGGTGACGACCCGTCCCGATCGCTCGAGGAGCAACTCGAGGATGCGGAACGGCCGGTCCTGCAGGCGAACGCGCGTGCCGCGCTTTCGCAGCTCCCCGGCATCGAGGTCGACCTCGAAGACGCCGAATCGAATCACGCGGCGCGGATGGACGGCTTCCAAACCCATCGATTCCCTCGGGTGATGCCGGAGATTGTACGGGCTCGGGCCGTTTCGGGCACGGAGAATCGTCGAAAACAACGATGCTCAACCCGCATGAGATCAACGAGTTACGCGGTGAGATTCGTTTGAGGTTCGCCTGAGGCTCCGGGCACGGAGATGAGGCGCGCGACGGTGTGGTGTGTCGGGCATGAAAGCCCACTACATCGTCGTGCTCGCCCTCGTTTCCTCTCTTGCCCTCCCGGCGCAGGCCGGCGGCGAGCTTGCGCTCTGGAAGCGCCTCGCTCCGGTCGTCGACCGGGGCGTCCTGCGGTCGCCCACCCTCGCCCGGGTCCTCGAGGAGGTCCGCGCGCTCGACGGCGTCAGCCTGAGCGTGACCCAACGCCCCCAACCCACCTCCCGGGTTCGCGCCCATTCGAACCTGCGCGTCGAACGCGCCTCGCGGCCGGTCCGCGTGGACGGAGAGGTGCTGCTGCCGGTCGGGCGAGGGGAGTCGGCGACGCTCGCCCTGCTCGCCCACGAGCTCGCGCACGTGCTCCAGCAGGCGGGCGCGCTCGTGCCCGACGCCGACGACGCGAAGGGGGAGCGCCAGGCGACGAGTATCGAACGGGCCGTGCTCGCGGAGCTGGCGGAGCGCGGCTAGCATGCGCCCATGGCCGCTCGCTGGTTCGCCATCGGTTCGATCCTCGGCGCCCTGGGGGTCGCCCTCGGCGCCTTCGGCGCGCACGGCCTCAAGTCCCGCGTGGGGCCCGATCTCCTCGTGGTGTGGGAGACGGCGGTGAAGTACCACCTCGTCCACGTCCTCGCGCTGCTCGCGACCGCCTGGGCCTCGGAGCGCTGGGGCGGCGGATGGACGCAGGCGGCCGGGTGGCTGTTCGTCCTCGGGATCGCGATCTTCTCCGGAAGCCTGTACGTGCTCGTGCTCTCCGGGCAGCGCTGGCTCGGGGCGATCACGCCGATCGGTGGAGTCGCCTTCATCGCGGGTTGGATCGCCCTCGCCGTCGCCGCGCTGCGCATCCGTGGTTGACCCTCCAGGGTCCTCGCCGTACCCTCCGCCCGATTTGCACCTTCAGGAGGAGGGAACCGTGCGTTCGAACACTTTCGTCCGTGGACTCGTGTGCGCCGCCGCGGCGCTGATCCTCGCGGCCGCCCCGGCCGCGGCGGCCCCCGCGCCGAACAAGGTCGGTGAGCTCGAGCCCCTGCAACTCGCCTCGCCGAGCCCCTACGGCAAGGCCTTCGGGGCGGACGCCCGCGAATTCGTCGTCCGGCATCCCGGCGCGACTTACATCCGCGTCCACTTCTCGAAGTTCGACCTCGCCCCGGGGGACTGGGTGACGATCGCCAGCGCGGACGGCGGGGAGTCGTTCACCTACACCGGCAGGGGGCCTCACTCCACCGGGGAGTTCTGGGCCCAGGCCATCCTCGGGGACACCGCGATCGTGCGCCTGCAGGCGACGGTGGGCGGTGAGGGCGGGTTCGAGATCGACGCGTTCGGCCGCGGCATCGTCGACCTCGTCGGCGAGCGTCCGTCCGACCCGTCCCCCGAGAGCGTCTGCGGCACGCAGGACTGGAAGGACGCCGCCTGCTATGCGTCGGGGACGTACACGACCGAATACGAGAAGTCGCGCGCAGCCGTCCTCGCGCTGATCGGCTGCTGCTCGTCGTGCACCGCGTTCAAGGTCTCCGACAGCGGGCAGTTCCTCACGAACAACCACTGCACCGCTTCGACGAGCGGCGTGCAGTCCACGGAGCTGCGCTTCATGTATCAGACCCCGGGATGCGCGACGGGGACGGCGGGCTACACCGGCTCCGTGATGGGCTCGCAGCTGGTCCGGACCGACGCCACCCTCGACTACACGCTCATGACCACGACCGGCGACGCGACCTCGATCCCGTGCCTCACCCTCGAGAATCGCCTCCCCGCCGTCGGGGAGCGGATCTACATCGCCGGACACCCCGGCGGCGGGCCCAAGAAGCTCTCCATCGAGTCGGCGTCCAACACCGGCGGCCTTTGCCGCGTCGACGCCGCCCCCTACGCCGGGAACAGCGCCACCTCCGACGTCGGCTACTACTGCGACACGGCGGGCGGCTCCTCCGGTTCGCCGGTCCTCTCGGGGGAGACGCACCAGGTGATCGCGCTCCATCACTTCGGCGGCTGCCTCAACAGCGGCGGTCGCAGCGACCTGATCCTCGGCCAGATCGGAAGCGACATTCAGACCTGCTCGTCGGGCGGTGGCGGCGAGAACTGCGGGAACGGCGTCGTGGATGCCGGCGAGCAGTGCGACGGGTCCGACCTCGGCGGGGAGACCTGCGAAAGCCGTGGATTCCCCGGCGGGACGCTCTCCTGCACCTCCTCGTGCACGTTCAACACCTCGGCCTGCACCCCGGCGTGCGCCCCCTTCAACGCGCCGTGCCGGCGCGGCACCGACTGCTGCTCGGGCCTTTGCCTGGGCAAGGGGAAGAACAAGGCCTGCCGCTGATTCATCGAACGCTCGCCGCGGTCGCCAGCAGGTGACCGCGGCGGGCGTTCGCGCAGAGGCGATCGAACGGTTCCCCTCCCGCGAGCTTCGCCGCCGGGGACGGCCCCGCGGCGAGCGCGGCCGCGAGCCGCTTCCACTCCGTCGAGGCACCCGCGGGAGAGGCGGCGGGCCGCGTCGAGCGCGGCGCGGCCACCGCGAGCGCGAGCCGCGCCCACCGCTTGCCTTCGTCGTCGGCGTCCCTGGCGACGGTCTCGAGATGAGCCGCCGCGTCCTTCGCGGCCCGTAGCAGCCACGGCTCGTCCTTGCCGCGCACCGCCGCCTCGGCGAGCGCCCACGTGGCGAGGGCGTGGACGCCGACGTCGTCGGAGATCGCGCCTCCCTTGCGCTGCGCCGCGAGCAAGGCGGCGAGGGACGGTGTTCCCCCCGAGGGGGAGAGCCTGCCGTCCTCCGCGAGGTCGGCGAGGACGCGAAGGGCCGCGTCGCGCAGCCGGGCGGAGGCCTCGAGCTGCGGGCGGAACACCTCCACCTCCTCGATCGAGTCGGCGTTCACCCGAGAGATCCAGGCTGCCGACAGCGGGTCGGAGGCCGACGGCCCGCTCACGTTCGCGCGGAAGTCCCGGTCCCTCGCGCCGAGGACATTCGGATTGCCGTCGCCGTCGGCCTCCCGCGCGTCGACCACGAACTTGGCCGAGAGGGCCGCCGTCCGCTCGAGGACCGGCGCCGCCGCGGTCACGGTCACCGTTTCCGTCATCGCGCTTGACGCGCGGCGAACGGGGGACTGCGGAGCCGGGGGCGGGGCAACGGGGACCCCTTGGCCCACGACTCCTCCCGGCACGCCACCGACGTAACCCAACGACTTCAACCGGGCCCGCTCCTGCCGCACGCCGTGAAGCGCCTCGGCGGGAATCGCGTCCTCGGGCACCGCCGCACGGGTGTCGGCCAGGAACGCCGCCGGACCGTCCGCGCCGAAAATCCCTTCGAAGGAGACGTGCTCGGGCATCGGCAGGGCCTGGTGCAGGGTCGTCTGCGCGCCTCCGGGGTTGGCGACACGCGCGGTGTCGACGGCGAGGAACGAGGTGTACGCCGTGAGGATCCGGTGCTCGAGCGCGAGCGCCGTCACCTCGGCGCGGATCGAGTCGGGGACGTCGCCGTCGCTCTCGAGCATCAGCCCCTCGACGCGCCGGCGGGCCCACAACGAAGCGAGCGACGCGTGCCGCGCCGCGCGTTCGGGGAGATCGACCTTCACGCGTCGCTCCCACGGGACGCCCCCGAGCTTCCCGCGCACGACGACGTCACCGGACGCGGCACCCACGTAACGCCCGACGAGCGTGAGCGTCTGCCCGGAGAAGAGATCGCGCGGTCTCGCGGGGATCACGTCGGCGACGGGAAGCCCGCCCCAGTCGATCTCGAGGTCGGTCAGGTAGGGGCGCGTGACCCAGCTGCGGAAGGCGGCGAGGGCGTCGTCGGCCTTCTCGTCGGGGCGCACGAAGACGTAGGCGCCTCGGCCGAGGTCGGCCATCCGGTCGAGGAGGTAGTGGTTCACCGAGGAGCCGATCCCGACGCAGTAGATCCGCGCATCGCCCAGGACCCCGCCGATCGAGGAGAGGATCTCGGGCTCGTTGCCGACGTAGCCGTCGGTCGCGAAGATCACGACGCGGAGCCGGTTCGGGTCTTCGGGCCTCGCGAAGGCGGCGCGCATCGCGGCGAGGAGCTCGGTCCCGCCGCCGCCCCGCAGGTTCGACAGCCACGCGATCGCCTCCTCGACGTCCGCGCGCGTGTTCGGGCGAGGATCCTTCGACCAGACCGTGTTGTCGCCGGCGAAGCGGATCAGGTTGAAGGTGTCCTTCGGCCCGAGCTCGCGAAGGGCCTTCTGGACGAGGCGCTTGGACGCCTCGATCGGCACGCCCTGCATGCTCCCCGAAGTATCGACGACGAACGTGATCTCCTTCGGTGCGGCCTCGATCGCCGAGACTTCCCCCTTCGGCTGGACGATGAGCGTGAAGAAGCCGTCCACGCCGTCGCGGTGGGCGAGAGCCCCGACGGCGGGGTCCTCCGACGCGACCGACCAGCGCAGGAGGAAGTCCTTGTTGGGAATCGTGTCCGCGTCGGTCAGCACCACGGCGGCGCGCCCGGAACCCTGGCGGGCCACGCCGATCCGATGGCTCGGGCTTTCGACGCTTCCGATCGGGACTCCCGCGTCGATCGCCACCTCGATCTCGACGTCGTGTCCCGAGCGCGTGCCGGGCTGCAGCACGGGAGGCGATACCCGCGACGCATCGGGAACCCGACCTCCGCCGGGAACGTAGCGCGGTCCGACGACCAGCGGGAAGGTCAGGCGATAGATCCCGCGCTCGTAGGCGAGGGTCTCGACCGTTCGCAGGCGCACGACGATCGGCTCGCCGGGGAGGAGGTTCGCAACCGACTGCGTGAACAGGTTCGGCCGCTCCTGCTCGAGAAGGGCGGCCTGGTACCCCTCGTTGCGCGCGCGTTCGTACTCCTCCCGCGCGTCCTCGCGCCGCCGGATCTCGCCCCGCACCACGCGATCGCCGACGACCATCTCGAAGTCGTCGACCGCGGCGCGGTCGCCGAGGGGGAACGAGTAGAGCGCCTCGACCGGCTTCTCGAAGGGGTTGCGGAAGGTCTGCTCGACCGTGGCGCGGGCGACGAAGGCGGAGACCTCGATCGACACCTTCGTGTGCTCGAGGGGCATCGCGACCTTCTCGCCGCCCGGCTCCTGCACGACGAGGGCACCGGGGGAATCGGCGGCCGTAACGGGGAGGGTGGAGAGGAGGAACGCCGCGAGCAGGGGGATTCTCGGGTTCATGGTCCGACCTCCTGGGGCTTGAGACAGGACTACTCCCGGGAAGTTCCGGAGGAAGGGCGAGGAATCGGGATGCGCGGCAAGGGACCCGCGGCGTACGATCTCCCGCGGTCCGGAGGTGACCCATGCGCGCCATGATTCCCGTCGCCGCGTTGCTCCTCGCGATCCCGCTTCAGGCCGGCACCCGCGAGGACGACGCGATCCGGCTCAACGTCGAAGGGAACCTGCGCATGGTGCAGGTGCTGGCGGGAGAGCGCCTCGACGTCGACGTGACCGACGGAACGGTTCAGCTGACCGGGAGCGTCGAGACGCTTTATCGGAAGTGGCAGGCGCTCGACCAGACCTCGCGCGTGCGCGGGGTGCTCGCGATCTCCGATGCGATCGACCTTCAGGGGGGCTCGCGCTCCAACTCCGCGATCCTCGACACCGTGAAGCGTCGTTTCGAGGACCTGCCGCGCGTCGCCAACCAGAAACTCGACGTTTCGGTGAGCGACGGGACGGTCACCCTGAAGGGCGAGGTGGACGACGCGCGCATCCGGTTCGCGGCGCGCGACGCCGCCGCCGACGTCGTCGGGGTGCGCGCGGTCGTCGACGCCATCACGTCCCGGGAGCAGGACGACGAGACGCTGCGCAAGCAGCTGACGCAGATCCTGGGCAGGAGCTCTCTCGACCACGTCCCCGGGAACATCGAGATCGCCGTCGAGACCGGCGTGGTGACGCTGACCGGCGACGTCCCGCGTCTGTGGGAGCGGATCGACGCCGAACGCACGGTGCTCGGGGTGAACGGCGTCAAGGGCGTCGTCAACCAGCTCGAGGTGAAGCCGAAGCCGAGGCTCGAGTAGCCCGCACCCCCGGCGCCGGCTCGAGCACGGTCAGCGTCCCCGCCGGGGACTCCGCCGAGAACCGCAACCGCACCGCCTCGGCCCCCGCGGGTTGGAAGACCCGCTCGCCCAGGTGGAAGAGGTTGCGCGACGTCCCCTCGCCCCGCTGCACGGTGAGTTGCCCGCGCATCCTGCCCCCCTTCTGGCGGTCGACGACGAGAACGTCCCGGCTCCCCGGTCCGAAGCGGTAGCTTCCGACGAGCGCTTCGATCTCCGCGGCGGACAACGGCCGGTCGTCGGGCCACTCCCCGGAGCCGTCCAGCGTCCTCAGATACTCGAGGACCGGCTTCGCCCGCTCCCCCCCGGCCTCGGCGTGCGCGAGGAGGGGGATGCTGTGCGGTCCCTTCAGTCGCGTGAGCGCAGGGTTCGCGGCGACAAGCGCCTTCACGACGTCGAGCCACCCGAGCATCGCGGCCGTGAAGAGGTCCGGCCTGGCGCCGTTCGCGATCAGGAACTCGGCGATCTCGCGGTTTCCCACGTGCGAAGCCGCGCCCAGCGCCGTTTCCGTATCGCCGAACCCCCAGTCCCAGGCCGCCTTGGCCAGCGAGGGTCGCGCGGCGACGAGCTCTTTCACCCGGGCGAGGTTCGCGTGCGAGACGCCGACCATCTCCCGCGCGAGGTCGGGGGGATGGGAGGGGAAGGCGTCCGGGACCGGCTCGGGGGCGGCGAACACGGGAGAGACGAGTCCCGCGGCGGCCACGGCGGAGCCGACGACCAGGAAGTCACGGCGGGTGGGGTGCATGGGGCCTCCGTTCCCTGGGGTGTACGCGGGATCGTCGCACGCAAACTCGCGAACGCAGCCAACCGCCGCCCCGGTTAGGATGAGCCGGTGCTGCTCGCGAGTTTGCTCCTTGCCGTGGTCGGGCCCGTCGCGGACGGCGGCTGCGAGAACTTCGGCCGGGTCGGCCCCGGCCTCTACCGCGGAGCCGAGCCGAGCGAGGCGTGCCTCGACCATCTCGCGAAACTCGGCGTGAGGATGATCCTGAACCTGCGCGACGACGAGGAGGCGACGGAGCGTGAGAAGTCCCTGGCGGAGGCGCTCGGGCTGCGGTTCACGAACATCCCGATGTCCGGCGTGCGCAAGCCGGAGTCCGAGGAGGTTCAACGGGCCCTCGAGATTCTCGGCGCGACCGAGAACCAGCCGGCGTTCGTGCACTGCAAGCGCGGGCGCGACCGCACGGGGGTCGTCGTCGCCGCGTGGCGGATGGCGCGGGAGGGTTGGAGCCTCGACCAGGCGTATGAAGAGGCGAAACGATTCCGGCTGGCGTGGTGGCAGGTGCGGATGAAGGACTTCATCCGCGAGTTCGAGGTTCCGAAGACGCAGGAGAACGCACGATGATCCCGCCCCCCGATACCTTCGTCGCCGTCCCGGAGCCGACCGCCCAGGCGCTCCAGTACTTCCGCGGGAACCAGCTCCTCTGGCTCGTGAACACCCTGCTCGGCCTCGCGATCCCGGCGCTGTTCCTGTTCACCGGCTGGTCGGCGAAGCTCCGGGACGCCGCGAAGCGGATGGGGAAGGCGTGGTATCCGACGCTCGTGCTTTATCTCGTTTTCTTCACCGTGCTCACCTCGCTGATCACGCTGCCGCTGGACTTCTGGTCGGGGTTCACGCGTCAGCACGACTACGGGATGTCGAACCAGACCCTCGCGAAATGGTGGAAGGACTTCGGGATCGGGATGCTCGTGTCGCTCGTGCTCGGCGCGGTGACGATCTGGGTGCCGTACCTGCTCATTCGCAAGAGTCCGAAACGGTGGTGGCTCTGGACGGCGATGGTCGCCGTGCCGGGGATCTGCGGTCTCATCCTGCTGCAGCCGATCGCGATCGACCCGCTGTTCAACGACTTCGGACCGATGAAGGACAAGGACCTCGAGCAGAAGATCCTCGCCCTCGCCGATCGCGCGGGGATCGAGGGGAGCCGTGTCTATGAAGTGGCCAAGAGCGAGGACACGAAAGCGGTGAACGCCTACGTGACCGGGTTCATGGACACCAAACGCATCGTGTTGTGGGACACGACGATCGCGAAGCTGGACGAGCGGCAGCTGCTCTTCGTGATGGGGCACGAAATGGGGCATTACGTCCTCGGCCACATCTGGAAGACGATCGCCATCGCGGGGCTCGGGATCGCCTTCGTGTTGTGGGCGGCGCATCGGCTCTCGCGCGGCTTGATCGATCGTTTCGGGGATCGGTTCGGCTTCAACGAGCTGTCCGACGTCGCGTCGCTTCCGTTGATCCTGCTGATCGCCAATCTCATCGGCTTCGTCGCCTCGCCGGCGGCGCTCGCCTACAGCCGCTGGCAAGAGCACGACTCCGATCGATTCGGCCTGGAGATCACCCGCGACAACTGGGCGGGGGCGTCCGCGTTCGTCAAGCTGCAGGAGGAGAATCTCGGAGTGCCGCGGCCCGGCCTCCTCTACAAGGTGTTCCGGGCGGGCCATCCGCCGCTCGGCGAGCGCGTCGACTTCTGCAACACCTACAAGCCGTGGGCGACGGGGGAGCCGATGCGGCACGCCGGCCGCTTCAAGGAGTGAGCGTCGTGGACGACGTGGCCCGCTACGTTCCAGGCGATCGATTCCACGCGACGGTGCGAAAGGTCTACTCGGGTGCGCTGGGCTGGGCGGTCAACAAGCGCGGCGAGAACATGGCGCGGGTGCTCTACGAGCCCGCGCACGAGAACGCCGCATTCGACGACGCAGAGCGCCGCGGCCGCGGGAGGGACTTCGCGACCTGGGTCTTCAGCGAGGAGCGTGGCCTCGAGGAGGGGCTCTTCTCGACCGGGTTCGAGTTGATGATCGACGCGCGACTCGAGCCGAACGCCTCGATCGGCCGGCACGAACATCCCCGTACGGACGAGATCTACTACGTGCTCGAAGGGTCGATCCGCATGACCACGTTCGACGCCGGCGGAAGGGAGCACACCGAGGACGTGCGTGCGGGAGACGCCCACCTGGTCCGAAAGGGGCAGGGACACCACGGGACGGCGGGTCCGGAAGGAGTTCGTTTCATTGCGGTCGCCACGCGATAGCGCCGCCGGTCAACTCCCCAACTCCTCCCACGCGGCCCGGACGTTCATCTCGATCGCCCCGTCGAACTTCGCCACGCGGCTCTCGAATCCGGGGATGCGTTCGACCTTCGAGAGCTCCTCGACGGTCTTCCCCTCGGCCTTGCCTTTCTTCACGTAGTCGAGCAGGCCGCCGAGGTAGGTGACCATCGCCTTGAGCGGCTCCTGGTCGCCGACGACGTCGGCGTCGTCCGCCGCGTGGCCGAAGACGTACCGCGCGTCCTTCGGATAGTGCTCGAGGGCCTGTCCGAGGACGCGCATCCACCCCTGGATCGACGCGCCGCCCGGCCGGTCGATGAACGGCAGCATGCCGTTGAAGACGAGGTCGCCCATGTGGACGACGTTCGCCTGTTCGAACGCCCAGATCGCGTCCCCGCCCGTGTGGGCGGGACCGAAGTGCTTCGCCCGCACGACCTCCTTGCCGAGGTCGAGGGAATAGACCTTCTCGAACGTCGTGTCGGGGTAGCTCTGGTCCGCGACGTTGCCGCGCCTCTCCGCCGCGGCCTTCTGGAGTTCGGGCACGTTCTTCTGGGCGACGATCCTCGCGGCCTCGGGCTTGAACACCCCGACGCCTCCGGTGTGATCGCCGTGGTGGTGCGTCAGGAACACGGCGTCGAGCTTGCGGGCGCTCTTCGCGCGCAGCAGGCCCAGGCACGCCTTCGCCGGGTCGGGGAACTGGGTGTCGACCACCGCGGCCGCGTCCTTGGCGACGTACACGCCGATCGTGCCGCCCGTGCGAGCGGAGAAGAGGTGCATCCCGCCGCGAAGCGCACGGAGCGACTCCCCCTCGGCGAGCACGCGATCGAGCCACGACGGAGCGACGAACGCTCCGGCCGCGGCGAGGGAGGTGGTGGTCAGGAAGGTGCGACGGCGCATGGGGCCTCCTTTTCGGGACCGCGGGATTCTACTTCGGCCGTCCGCCGAGCCGTTCCGCGACGTAGACGGCGACGAAGCCGAGGAGGAGCGCGACGCCGACGAGGATCCCCGCTTCACGGGCGCGTCCGGCCTGCTGGGCCCCGTAGATGGCGGAAGCGAGGGTCTGCGTGCGGCCGGGGATGTTGCCGGCGACGATCACGGTGGCGCCGAACTCCCCCACGGCTCGGGTGAATCCCAGGATCAGCGCCGCGGTGAGCCCTCGGGCGGCGAGCGGGACCGTGAACCTCAGGAAGACCGCCCGGGGGGCGTGCCCGAGCGTGCGCGCCATCGCCTCGAGGCGCGGGTCCACCCCCTCGAAGGCGACGCGCGCGGTCCGCACGACCAGCGGCATCGCGAGGACCGATTGGGCGAGCACCGCACCCTTCCAGGTCAGCAACACGCCGGGATCGAACCCGAGGGTCGATCGTCCGAGAGGGCCGTCGTAGGCGAAGAGCGAAAGGAGCAGGAAGCCGATCGCCGTCGGCGGGAGCACGAGGGGGAGGGTCAGGAAGGTGGACAGCGCCGCCTTCCCGCGGAACTCCCGTCGCGCGAGGAGGTACGCCGCGGCGAACGCGGGCGCGGCGACGAGCGCCATCGACGTCGCGGCGACCTGCAGGGTCAGGAGGAGGGGCGCAAGCGCGGTCTCCACGCCGGCACTCTACCTCGGCAGGAAACCGTGCTTCTCGAAGATCGCCCGGCCTTCGGGGCTCGCCAGGAATCCGACGAAGCGCCGGCCGTGTCCCTCGCGAAGCGCGGCGGCGGCGTAGGTGGCCTCCCCCGGAAGCTCGGTCAGCACGCGGACCTTCGAGGAGGACTTCGCGTCGGTGCGGTAGACGATGCCGACGATCGCGGGGTCGGACTCGACGAGCGCGAGCGCCGCGCGCACGTCGGGCGACGGCACGACCCTCGCGACGACGGCGTCCCACACCCTCCCCTTCAACACCGCCTTCGCGTACCGGCCGGCGGGGACCGCCTCGGGGTCCCCCATCGCCAGCGCACGGAACGAGGCCGTCGACAGATCGTCGGGGCGCGCGATCGCGACCGTCGAGTCGGTCCGCGCGATCACGACCAGCCGGTTCGCGAGCACCGTCCGGCGCGTCCCCGCGAGGATGCGGCCCGATCGCTCGACCTCGTCCATCCAATGCTGGTCGGCGGAGAGGAAGACGTCCCCGGCGCCGGACGCGACGATCTGCTGCGCGAGCGTGTTCGATCCGGCGAAGTTGAAGACGACGCCGACACCCGCGCTTTTCTCGTAGGCCGCGCCGATCTCCGTCAGCGCGTCGCGCAGGCTCGCGGCGGCATGGACCTCGATCTCGGGGGGCGGCTCGGCCGCGACCACGGCCGCCGCGAGGAGCAGGCTCCGGAGCATGGGGACGATCTTAGGACGGAGTCCGCACCCTCCCGCCCGGGAGAATTGGGACGTCCTGCCGCGCCGCGGCCACGGCGGCCGTTCGCCCCGCTATTCCATCAAACCCTACAGATCCAGGGAGCCCGCTGCGCCCTTGTGGCATGATCGTTCGGGTTTCGGCGGTCCCGCCGCCGGGGAGAGGGGTATGGAGGATCGGTCCGCGCTCGAGCAGCGGCGCCAAGCGGAACTCCGCAACGCGCTGGCGTCCCTGCTGGGCACCGACGATCCTTCGGCCATCGACGAGCTCCGCGGCCACCTGGAACGCGTGGAGTTGCGCCGCGGGGAGACGCTCTACCGGCAGGGGGACGTCGCCCACGACCTGCACATCGTCGCGAGCGGCACCCTGCGGGTGATGTCCACCGACGCCCGCGGGCGCTCGACCGCGATCGCGGAGATCCGCCGAGGCCAGACCGTCGGCGAGATGGCGATCCTCGAAGGAACGACCCGGACCGCCACGGTCTTCGCCGTACGCGACTGCGTCCTGCTCCGGCTCGACCGCTCGAAGCTCGAGCGGGTCGTGGAGAGCCACCCGAGGCTCGTCCTGAACATCTCTCGACTGATGAGCTCGCGCCTGCGGCGCACGACGCTCGGGCGCGGGATCTCGGAGCGTTATCGCACGATCGCGGTGGTCCCTCACGGCGGGATCGAGGGGATCGGGACGGCGCGTCGTCTCGCCGACGAGCTGGGGCTCTACGGCAGGGCCGCGCTCGTCGACTCCGAGCCCGTCGACGACCGGGTCGAGGACCTCGAGGCCGCCCACGACTCGCTCGTCCTGCTCGCCGACGGCGAACCGACTCCCTGGACGCGGACGTGCCTCTCCCACGCCGATGCCGTCGTGCTCGTCGCCGAGTTCGGCGCGGACGCGTCGGTCGGACCGGTCGAGCGGTGGCTGGGCGACCAGGATGCCTTCGAGCGGCTGCCTCGTCGGGAGCTCGTCCTGCTCCACCCGCCCGGCAGCCGCGGGCCCTCGGGAACCGCGCGATGGCTCGAGGGACGCCGCGTCGACCGGCACCACCACGTGCGCGCCGACCGCGCGGGGGATCTCGCCCGCGTGGCACGGTACGCCGCGGGACGCGCGGTAGGGCTCGTGCTCGCCGGAGGGGGAGCGCCGGGATTCGCCCACGTCGGCGTGATCCGCGCGCTGCGCGAACGCGGCATCCCGATCGACGCGGTGGGCGGCACGAGCATCGGCGCGATCGTCGCCGCGGGCGTGGCTCTGGACTTCGACGACGAGCAGCTGTACCGGGCTTGCCGCGAGTCGTTCACCGGCTCCGACCCGTTGGGCGACTACAACCTGATCCCGGTCGTGTCCGTGTCGCGAGGGGGGCGCATCGAGCGGCGTCTGCGCGAGCATCTGGGCGAGGGTTCGATCGAGGACTGCTGGATCCCGTTCTTCTGCATTTCGGCGAACCTCTCGAGCAACGAGCAACACGTCCACCAGTCGGGGCCGCTGTGGCGCGCGGTGCGCACGAGCTGCTCGCTCCCCGGGATCGTGCCCCCGATGGTGCACGACGGACAACTGCACATCGACGGCAGCTGCGTGAACAACCTGCCGGTGGACGTCTTCCAGCGCGCGGGGATGGGACGGGTGATCGCCTCCGATCTCGACCTGCGCGTCGATCGTCGCCTCGGCTACGACAAGGTCCCGTCCCCCTGGCGCGTGCTCGCGGGCCGGCTCGTGCCGGGCGTCTCGCGCGTTCCGGTGCCGGGACCGCTCAACGTGGTGATGAAGTCCACGATGCTCGGCGGCGCCGAGCGCGCGGCCCGGGTCCGCGAGGAGGTGGACCTCTGCTTCGTGAGCCCGGTCCAGCGCATCGGCCTGCTGCGCTGGTCGGCGTTCGACGACGCCGTCGCCGCGGGTTACCGGCACGCCGCCGAGCGCCTCGGGCCGGACTCCGTCGCCCTCCTGCGGGGGGTCCGATGAGCCGCGAAGGAGAGGTCCTCGAGCGCGTCCTGGCCGTCAACCGCTCCCTCGCGCGTTCGCTCGACCTGACGACCCTGCTGTCGCAGGTGGTCGACACCGCGCTCGAGCTGCTCGACGCGGAACGGGGGAGCGTGTTCCTCCACGAGCCCGCTTCGGGGACCCTCGTCTCGCGCGTGGCCACGGGAACGGGGGAACTTCGGATCCCCGCCGACAGGGGGATCGTCGGGGAATGCGTCGCGACGCGCGAGATCGTCCTCGTCGCCGACGCGTACGCCGACCCGCGTTTCAATCGCCAGGTCGACCTCGCGACGGGGTATCGCACCCGCTCGATGCTCACGATGCCGCTGATCGGGCACGACGACACGCTCGTCGGCGTGCTGCAGGTCCTCAACAAGCGCGGCGGTTCATTCGGCGACGCCGACCTGCCGATCGCCACGGCCCTCGCGGCGACCTGCGCGATCGCCATCCAGCGCATGAGGCTCCTCGAGGAGATCGTCGAGAAGCGGCGGATGGAACGGGAGCTCGAGGTCGCGCGGGACATCCAGACGCGGGTCTTCCCGAAATCGATGCCGGAGATCCCCGGCTACGACGTGGCGGGATGGAGCCGCCCCGCCGACCAGACCGGCGGCGACATCTTCGACGTGATCGCGGCCCCGGGTTCCGTCCTGCTCCTGCTCGGCGACGCGACCGGTCACGGGGTGGGACCGGCGATCTCCGTCACCCAGGTGCGGGCGATGCTCCGGATCGCCGCGCGGCTGGGGGCCGGTCTCGACCACACCTTCCGCAACATCAACGACCAGCTCTCGGACGACCTGTCCGACAACCGGTTCGTCACGGCCTTCCTCGGCGTGCTCGACCCGGCGTCGCACCGTGTCGTGTATCACGCGGGCGGCCAGGGCCCGCTCCTGCACTGGCGCGCCGCCGAACGGACGATCGACTGGCTCACCTCCTCGACGCTCCCGCTCGGGATGCTTCCCTTCCGGAAGACTCCGGAATCGCGCTGGATCGACATGGCGCCGGGGGACGTCCTCGCGCTGGTCTCGGACGGCATCTTCGAATGCGAGAACGCCGCGGGAGAGGCGTTCGGGAACGAGCGGGCGGGTGCGATCGTCTCGGCGGGAACCGGCGCGGCGGAGACGGTCGCGCGCATGGTCGCCGAGGCGGACGCGTTCCGCGGGTCCGCGCCGCAGCAGGACGACATGACGGTGCTGGTGCTGCGCCGGCGCGCCGCCGGCCGCGACTAGAACTCCAGCTCCATCCCCTCGCGCGCCGCGAACGTCGTCGGGAACTCCTCGCGCGCGACCCGTTCCACCTCCGCCAGCTGCGTGTCGGTGTGCTCGGGGTGGTGGTGGAAGAGCACGAGGTGCTTGACCCTCGCGGCGCGGGCGATCTGGACCGCCGCGTACCAGGTGCTGTGGCCCCAGCCCTTGCGCAGCGCCTCGTACTCCGCCTGCATGTACGTCGCGTCGTAGATCAGGTACTCGGCGTCCTTCGCGAAGTTCTCCAGCGCCCGGTCGGTCGCGGGGTCGCCGTGTTCGTGGTCGGTCGCGTAGACGATCCGGCGGCCCGCGTGCTCGAGGCGGTAGGCCACGCAGCCGTCGGGGTGCCGCAGCGGGAGCGAGTCCACGACCACGTCGCCGACGCGCACCGACTCACGGCCGACCTCCTCGAATTTCACGGTGGCCGGGGCGCCCGACAGCGGCACGGGGAAATACGGCGGGCACACGAGCGACTCGAGGACGTCGCGGATCGTCCGTCCCTCGGGGGCGAAGCTGTGAAAGGTGATCGTGTTCGCGGAATCGTACAGCGGGGGGAACAGCGCCATCCCCTCGACGTGGTCGAGGTGGTAGTGCGAAAGGAAGATGTGGAAACGCGTCGCCTGCCGGGCCCGCCGCTTCTCCACCTCGCTCCCGAGCAGGCGCACCCCCGACCCGCAGTCGAGGATCAGGTATTCGTCCTCGGCCAGCGCGACCGCGGCGCAGGGAGTATTGCCCCCGTAGCCGAGACGGTCGGCCGAGGGGGTCGGGACCGTCCCGCGCACTCCCCAGAATCGGAGCTTGAGGTTGGTGGAACCCATGCGAGAACGGATTCTAACCCCCTCCGGTACGATTCCGACGATGCGATACGAAGGACCCCTGTTCCGCCCCCCGAGCGAAGCGGACAGCTTCATCCTCCAGGCCACCGTGGGGTGCTCCTGGAACCACTGCACCTACTGCGCGATGTACCGGCACAAGCCCTTCCGGGTCCGGGGGCTCGACGAGATCCTGGCCGACGTCTCCGAAGCGGCGGCCGCCGCGGGGGAGCGGGTCCGGAAGGTATTCGTGGCCGACGGCGACGCCCTCGCCATGGACCTCGGGACGTGGACGGCGATCCTCGAGGCGTGCCGGGCGGCCTTCCCTCGCCTGCGCCGGGTGAGCGCCTACGCGACCGCGATGAACCTCCTCGAGAAGTCGCCCGAAGAGCTGGCGAGGCTCAGGACGCTCGGGCTCTCGCTCCTGTACATCGGCCCCGAGTCGGGGGACGAGGAGACGCTCCGGCGGATCGCCAAGGGGGCGGGGTTCGACCAGCACGCCCTGGCGGCGAGCCGGGCCCGGGCCGCCGGCGTCGATCTCTCCGCGATCTTCCTGCTCGGCGCGGGGGGTGTGGAGCGAAGCGCGGAGCACGCCCTCGGCTCCGCCCGCCTGGCGACCGCGATGTCCCCGAAGTTCCTTTCGGTGCTCACGCTGACGGTGGTGCCGGACACCCCGCTGGCCGCCCTCGAGTCCCGCGGGCGTTTCGTCCTTCCGGACGTTCCCGGGTTGCTGCGCGAGATGCGGACGTTCGTCGCGGAGGCTGCGCCCGAAGACGCGATCTTCCGCACGAACCATGCGTCGAACTACCTGCCGCTCGACGGACGCCTGCCCCGCGACCGCGAGCGGCTGCTCGCGGTCCTCGACGCGGCCCTCGACGGCTCGATCCCGCTCCGGCCGGAGTGGGCGCGGGGGTTGTGACCCTGGCCTACTTGCAGGTCCCTCCGCGACACCGGTTGGAGCAGCACTGGCCGTTCGTCGAGCACGAGGAACCGAGCGGCGCGCACGTCGGCTGGCAGGCCGGCGTCGGAGCGCAGGCGGGGTCGGAGCATTCGGCGCCGTTCGCGCAGTCGTCGTCCGCGCCGTTGCCGCAGATCTCGACCGTGTTGGTGCGGCAGTCGAGCGCGCAGTTCGCGCAAGACTCCCCGGTCTCGCACACCGTGTCGCCGCAGCAGAACGAACCCGGGACGACCGGCTGGGAGGTGCAGGCCCGGCCACCCGAGGTGCACCGCGAGTCGGAGCAGGAGACGGGGCCGGCGCCGTCGCCGTCGCCGCAGCAGAAGCGGTTCGCGGGTTTTCCGCCCTGGTTTCCGGCGCAGTCGGAGGGGCAGCTCAGGCAGTCTTCGCCGTTGCCGGCTTCGCAGGTGCCGTTGCCGCAGGAGGGGCCGGGAGTCGGGCCCGAGGCGCAATCGGCGGAGCAGTTGCCGCAGTCCTCGCCGACCTCGCAGATCCCGTTGTTGTTGCAGGTCGGGCATCCCGCGCACGCGGTCGTGTCGAACCCGCTGCAGTCGCCCTTGCAGGCGAGCGTCCCGCCGCCGGTGCAGCCGAAGGTCGCGCAGGTCTTCCCTCCGAGCTGGCCGGTATCGCAGGCCTCTCCGGCCTGGATCACCCCGTCGCCGCAGACCGCGGCGCCGCCGACCTGGCGCCCCGCGGAGTAGACGTCGACGCTCTGGCTCGAGCCCCCCGACTCGTCGCGGTTGTCGGTGAAGATGGTCAGGAGCTGGCTCGCGACGACGTCGAGGCCGTTGTAGTCGCCCCACTCGAAGCCGTCGGCGATGTTGGGCGAGAGGACCGCGGTGAGGCGCTCGGGAGTCGACCACGTCTGCGCGCCGTCGACCGATTTGCTGAAGAAGAAGTCGACCGCGTTGCGCGTCGAGTCCCGGCGCGTGTCGTAGTAGGCGACGTAGACGGTCCCGTCGTTCCCGACCCCCAGCCACGGGTGGAACCGATCCACGGTGAGCTGGTCGGCGGTCTCGTGGGGTGTGGTGACCGCCCAGGTGTTCCCGTTGTCCCGCGAGTAGGCCACCTGGATCCGCGCGTGGTTGTTGGCGGGGATGCCGGACTCGGGACCGGTCGTGTCGGTCCACGCGGCATAGATCGAACCGGCGTAGGGGCCCGTCGTCAGGTCGGCGTCGGCGCCGACATAGATGAAGGCGCGGCGCGATTCCATCGACGGGATCGCGAAGTCGTAGCCGTCCTGCGTCGCGGCGACGGTCGTGATCGTCCCCCACGACGCGCCGCCGTCGGTCGAGCGGCGCAGGCGGATCGTCCTGCTGTTGAACGCCGGCCAGAAGTAGTAGACGGTCCCGTTCGGGCCGGTGACGATGTCGCTGCCGATGCCGAGATCGCCGCTGAGGGACGAGAACGACTGGACCGACCAGGTGTTCCCGAAGTCGGTCGACCGGGCGACCTTCATCACGTTGCTCTCGTGCCAGGTCAGGTAGAGGTTGTCCTTGAACGGCGAGGTCGGGTGCTTGTCGACGTGCAGGAACTCCTTGTCGGCCCCCCCCGCGATCTCGCGGCGCGGGTCGCCGGGGGTCGTGCTCTCGAGCCCGTTCCAGGTGACCCCGCCGTCGTTGGAGCGATAGAACCAGACGTTGCAGGCGAAAAAGCAGTTTCCGAGGGTCGCCGCGTAGGCGTACTGCCCGTTCGAGGACCAGTCCACGGTCGGATCGCAGCAGGTCCCGCCCTGGGGGAGCGCCCCGGCGACCGACCACGTGGCCCCGCCGTCGCTCGACACGTGCATGACCTGCCCGCCGCCCGGGCCGTTCGTTCCGGCGATCACCTTGTTCGCGTCCGTCGGGTGGATCTTGATCGCCGACTCCGCGGCTCCGTTCGGAGAGGTCACGCGAACCTCTCCGGAGAGCGAGTCCGTTCCTTCGGCGAGCGGCCCTTCCGCCAGCGCGGTGTCGTTCTCGATCGCCCAGCGGGACCCGGACCACGTCACCCCCGTGTAGACGACGCCGTCCACGAGGTACCCCCCGTGAGTCAACCGGAAGGCGTTGAAGGCGCTGCGCGGGTATTGCGCAGGTCCGACGCGCGGAAGGCCGGGGTTCTCCCGCCGCAAGGCGACGCGGAAGAAGACCGGGATCGGGTCGCGCAGCTCGACCTCGTTGGGGGCGAGCAGGGCGAGGTCCTCGGCGGTCAGCGCGTAGTTGCGGTCGTCCCAGGGCCCGAGCGAGGCGAGGCCGGGGTAGTCGACCCGCGCGTCGACCCCGCGGGCGCGGTCGACGACGACGGTGCGTTTCGCGTCGACGTGGACCGCCGACTGGGCGATCGCCGAGGACACCAGACCGCAACACACGACGAGCGCGAACAACGTCTTCCGGACGGACATGACACCCCCCTGATGGCGCAACGCCAAGCGCCGGGTGACCGTATACTGGCGAAAGCCCCGGTGGACAAGCCCCAACGATGAACCAACCCCCGCCCCCCCCTCGTCGCTGGATGTTCCTCGTCGTCCCCCCGGGGGCGCTGATCGTCGGGTTTCTCCTCTTCGACGCCGCCTTGAGGCTCGCCGTGGAGCCGTCGCCGCGTTCGTACGGAAGGCTGCGCGGCTACGAGCTGCCTCCGGTGCGGCTGATCCCCGCGCCCGCGCCGCCGGTGACCGACCCTGCCGCCCCCTGGTCGAACCTCGTGGTCGACGGGGTGCCGATCACCCACGGGGACCTGTTCGGCTCCAAGCGGGAGCATCCGCGGATCGGCTACGTCTGGAAGGAGGGGTGGACGTCGGCCAACGGGTGGTGGCGCACCAACGAGCTGGGGGCGCGGCGGGACCGGCCCACCCCACGCGAGGCACCCGCGGGGAAGCGGCGGATCGCGTTCTTCGGGGACTCCTTCGCCGCCGCGACGCGCGTCGCCCAGGACCAGGCCTGGAGCACCCGGCTCGAGACGCTGCGACCCGACCTCGAGGTGGTGAACTTCGGCACCGACGGCTACTCGAGCGCGCAGTCGTTCCTTCGTTATCAGGAAGTCGCCGGACGGATCGAGATGGACGTCGCCTGTTTCATCTTCGTGCCGTGGCACGACCCCTGGCGCGACGTGAACGTCATGCGGTCGCTCGGGGAACAGTGGACCTCGTACACGACGATGCCGCGTTTCGTCCTGGAGGGGGACGGCCTGCGGTTCGTGCCGCCGCTCTACGAGAGGGCCGCGACGATCTACGAGCGCCACTATCCCGAGCCGGGCACGGACCTCCTCGCCCACCTCCGCGCCTACGACCGGTTCTTCGTCGAAGCGACCCACGTTCCGCCCCCCGGACTCGGACGGCTCGTTACCTGGAAGCTCCTCGCCGCGCACCGGGCGGAGGAGGCGCGCCGCAGGATCCGGATGGAGATCGGGGGCGACCTGGACGGCGAGGCGTTCGAGATCACGCGGCGGATCTTCGCCGCGGCGACGAAGGAAGGTTCCGCGCGAGGGCACCGCGTCGTCGTCGGCGTGCTCCCCGTCCAACGGGACCTCACGAATCTCGAGCGCTCCGAGATCGCGCGCGAGCGATGGAGAGGGATCCTGGAGCGGTTCCGCATCGCGGGCGTCGAGACCCTCGACCTCTCGCCTGCGCTGCTCGCGGCGCCGGCCTCCGACCGCGACGACGGGTACGACGGGACCCACTACGGGCCGAGGGCGAACCTCCGCATCGCGGAGGCCCTGGCGGCGGGGCTGCCACGGTGAACCGCGGTTTCACCTTCCGGGAGCGTGTCGCCGTGGACGCTGCGGGCGCGAGCCTGCTCGACCACCTCGCCGCGCGGTATCCGCACTCCGACCGCGAAACCTGGAGACGCAGGATCGCGGAGGGATCCGTGAGCGTGGACGGCGACCCGGACGAGCCGCTGCGCGCCGGCCAGCTCGTCGTCTGGCACCGCCCGGGCTGGGAGGAGCCGGAGGCGCCGACGGGATTCGACGTCCTCTTCGAGGACGACTCCCTCCTCGCCGTCGGGAAACCCTCCGGACTGCCGACGCTTCCCGGCGGCGGATTCCTCGAGAACACGCTGCTGTATGCCGTGAGGGCGCGAACGCCCGGAGCCTCGCCCCTCCATCGCCTCGGGCGCTTCACCTCGGGGATCGTCCTCTTCGCGAAGGACGCCGCGACCCACCGCGCGCTCTCGGCGCAGTGGCGCCGCCGCGAAGTCGTGAAGCGTTATCGCGCCCTGGCTTCGGGTCGATCCGTCGAGGACCGGTTCGTCGTCGACGTTCCGATCGGGCCCGTGCCGCATCCGCTTCACGGCACCGTCTTCGCCGCCTCGCCGGCCGGCAAGCCGGCGCTCACGCGGGTCCAGGTCGTTCGCCGCGACGACGACGCCTTCCTCGCCGACGTGTTCATCGAAACGGGGCGCCCGCACCAGATTCGCATCCACCTCGCGGCGGCGGGGCACCCCCTCGTGGGGGATCCGCTCTACGGCCCCGGCGGCGGTCCGATACCCGGATCGACGGCGCGCGTGGGGGACGGCGGATACCGGCTTCACGCGGCGGAGCTGCGATTCCGGCATCCGGCCAACGGCGTCGAGGTGGTCGTGCGCTCGGAGCCGCCGCGCGATCTGCGGTAGGGCGTCGCATCCCGTCCCGCGCGCCGGAGGACGCGTCCGGCGCGCGGGAGGGTTCAGGCGGGAGGGTTCAGTTCAAGGGCTCGTCGTGATGGGCGCTCTCGCGCTTCACGGGAGCCTGGGGTCCCGTCGCCGTGGCGGCTTTCGCCTCGGGAGCGGACTTCACGATCGTGTGGGCGATCTTGCGGACGACCTGCGTGGCGAGCAACGCGAATCCGATGGCGGGGAGGAACATCGCGAACGCGAGCCCCATGACCGGGCCGAGGACGAGCAGGGCGACGGTGGGGATGCGGACGTAGCGTTCCGCGGCGGAGCCGGGAAGGGTCACTTCCTTGCCGTCGTTCGACTTGATCTCCCAGTTGCCGAAGTGCCAGTAGAGGCCGCCGGGAGCCTTGGGTCCACCGTTCCGGGTCTTGAGCATCGTGGTCATGGCGTCCTTCCTTTCCGTTCTCTCGGATCCTCTTGATCCTTGGAAGGACAAGATCCCCTTTCCGGCGCTCCCCGACCATCGGGTAACGACCGGTACGTCGAGGGAACGATTCCCGAGGCGCACTAGGGAATCCACCCGAGACCCCGGAAATGGAAAGGGCCCCGGCTCCTCTTCGGAACCGGGGCCCTTCAGGACAATCGGTCTCAGTGGCGTTGGGTTACCCCGTGACAAGGGGGCGGTGCGCCACGGCACCTGGAGTCCTCCCCTACGAGGACGCCACCTCCACCGAACGGTAGCTACTGCTGTTCAATGGATCACCTCCTTCGTCGGGCGTACCCTCAACGGAGGGCCCCAACCCTCCCGATCCCTGGCCCGCCCTGAGCCTTCTCCGGGACCGCCGCACCGTTCCGACGGCGCGGATCGACGTCGAGAGTTTCGGTCGGATCGAAGGACGGGTCAAGCCGGAAAATGCCGCTCGTGGTCACAACGCGCGGAACACCGCCACGCTGGCCCGTCGATGATCGACCACGGCATCGATTCGATCGAGCGCGGCCTGCAAGGCGTCGCGTCGCGCGATCAGCGCCGCGAGGTAGGTGTCGGCGCCCTCTTCGTGCCGGGCGGCGGCGATCGCGGCGGCACGCGTCGCCTCGCGAGCCTGCACGTCGCGATGCAGCAGCCTGGCCTGCGCGCTTCCGAAGCGCTGGAATGCGTTCTCTGCCTCCTCGAGCGCGCGCAACACCACGCGTTCGTAGGCGACGAGGGCGGCCTCCGCCTCGGCGCGTCGCACCCGGACGCGGGCGCGCGTGCGTCCGAGGTCGAACACCCCCCAGCGCAACGAAGGGACCACGAACCACGAGCTCGAGCCCGCGGAGCCGAGCTCCCCCCCGCCTCCCGCAACGACGCCGAAGAAGCCGCCGAGGGTGAGACGGGGGAAAAGATCCGCCGCCGCGATCCCGATCTCCGCGCGACGCACGTCGACCTCCCGCGCCGCCGCGGCGACGTCGGGGCGACCGGCGATCAGGGACGCCGGATCGCCGATCGCGATCGGCTCGAGCACGAGAGTCCCGAGCGGAGCCGACTCCGGAAGGTGCCAGGCGCCCGGAACCTCGCCGAGCAGGAGGGCCAGCGCGTGCACCGCGGCGGCGAGCGTGTCGCGTGCGTCGAGCAGTCGCGCCTCGTTCGAGGCGAGCTCGGCGCGCGCCCGCGCCGGCACGTCCCCCGCGACGCGGCCCTCGAGCGCGAGGAGGTCGTTCAACTCGACGACCTTCGCCTGATCGTCCCGGTAGCGCCGGAGCGTGTCGATGCGCATCTCGCTCCCGCGCGCGTCGAAGTACGCTTCGACCACCTCCGCCGCGACGACGCGCCGCACGTCGGAGAGCGCGGCGAGCGTCCCGTCGAGACGGGCCTGCGCGGCGCGATTGGCGTTGCGGACGCGCCCGAACAGGTCGGCCTCCCAAGAGAGGTCGATCCCGGCGGTTCGGGTCTCCGAGCGGCGCTCGCCCTCGGTCGCTCCGGGCGCCTCGTGCGCCGATCGCTCGCGCCGCTCGACGGCGACGCTCGCTCCCCCCGAGGGTCCGAACTCGTGCCGGGCCCCGCGCCGCGCGGCGCGCGCGGCATCGACCCGCGCCACGCCCTCGCGGACGTCGTGATTGCGCTCGAGCGCCCGGACGACGAGGCCGTCGAGGACCGGATCGCCGAACCGCTCCCACCAGCGCTCCACGGAGGCGGGGCCCTCGACGAGGCCCGGGGCCTGCGTGCC
This sequence comes from Candidatus Polarisedimenticolaceae bacterium, assembly GCA_036376135.1. Lineage (NCBI taxonomy): Bacteria > Pseudomonadati > Acidobacteriota > Candidatus Polarisedimenticolia > Candidatus Polarisedimenticolales > Candidatus Polarisedimenticolaceae > Candidatus Polarisedimenticolaceae bacterium. The sequence goes on from DASVAW010000158.1 coordinate 83,390, forward strand.
GAACGCGTCCGGGGGTGTCGCCGCGGCGGCGCCGGAAACCGCCGCGAGCGCGACGAGGAGGGCCGGCGCGACCGGACGCAGGGCCAGCCTCGGCGCGCGGCGGCGCCGGATCCGGAGGTAGAAGACGGGAGTGAGCAGGAGCCCGAACACCGTGACGCCGATCATCCCCGAGAAGACCGCGAGCCCCATCGCGCGCCGCATCTCGGCGCCGGCGCCGGAGGCGAACACGAGGGGGAGCACGCCCATGACGAACGCCGCCGAGGTCATGAGGATCGGCCGCAGCCGGAGGCGCGCGGCGTCGAGCACCGCCTCGAGCGGCGTCGCGCCGGAGCGCTCCCGCTGGCGGGCGAACTCGACGAGGAGGATCGCGTTCTTCGCCGCGAGCCCCACCAGCACGACGAGGCCGATCTGCGTGAACAGGTTGTTGTCGCCCCCCCGGAGCCAAACCCCCGCGAGGGCGCTGAACAGCACCGTCGGGACCACGAGCATCACCGCGAGCGGGAGGGACCAGGAGCCGTACTGCGCGGCGAGGATGAGGAACGCGAGCAGGATCGCGACTGGGAACACGAGGGATGCCGCGTTCCCCGCGGCACGCTGCTGGTACGTGAGGTCGGTCCACGCGATCGTGAAGCCGTCCGGCAGGTGCGTCCGGGCGAGCTCCTCCATCGCGGCGACCGCTTCGGCGGACCCGACCCGCGGCGCGGCGGCTCCGTTCACGTCCGCCGCCGGGAACGCGTCGTGCCGCGTCACGGGATCCGGCCCCGTGTCCGGTCGCACCCGGGCCAGGGCCGCCACCGGGACGAGCTCCCCCCGGTCGTTGCGGGCCCACAGGCGCGAGACGGACTCGGCGTCCCTCCGGTGCACGGCGTCCGCCTGGACGATGACCTGGTACGTGCGGCCGAGCGTGTTGAAGTCGTTGACGTAGAGCGACCCGAGGTTGATCTGGAGCGTCTCGAAGAGCGAGCGGAGGTCGACGCCCTGGAGCTTGGCCTTCTGGCGGTCCACGTCCACGTGCAGCTGGGGGACGTTCGTCTGGAAGTTCGAGAACAGCCCGACGAAGCGCCCGTCCTTCTCCGCGGCGGCCAGCAGCGTGCGCGTGGCCTCCTGAAGGGCGTCGTAACCCCGTCCCGCGCGATCCTGGACCTGCAGCTTGAACCCCCCGAGGTTCCCCAGTCCGTGGACCGGCGGCGGCGGGAACGCGGCGACGAAGGCGTCGCCGATCGAGGAGAACTTCGCGTTCAGGGCCCCGGCGATCGCCCCCGAGGAGAGCGCCTCGTCGCGCCGGGACTCGAAGGGGTCGAGCATCGCGAAGAAAACCGCCGCCGACGGGCTGGCCGTGAAGCCGTTGATCGAAAGGCCGGGGAAGGCGACGACGCTCTCGATCCCCGGCTGCGCGAGCGCGACCTCGGTGGCACGCCGGACGATGGACTCGGTCCGGTCGAGCGACGCGCCGGCCGGCAGCTGCACGATCCCCACCAGGTAGTACTTGTCCTGCGCGGGCACGAATCCGGTCGGCACCTCGCGGAACCCGACGGCGGTCAGACCCAAAAGCCCCGCGTAGAGGGCGATCGCGATCGCCGAGGAGCGGACCACGCGCGTCACCACCCGGACGTACCCGCCCGAGGCGCGCTCGAACGTCCGCTCGAACGCGGCGAACGCGCGCGCGACGAGAGAGCGCGACGGCGCTCCGTGCGGCTTCAGGAGGACGGCGGCGAGCGCGGGGGACAACGTCAGCGAGTTGAACGCCGAGAGGACGGTGGAGATCGCGATGGTGAGCGCGAACTGCCGGTAGAACATCCCCGTCAGCCCGCCGAGGAACGCGGTCGGCACGAAGACCGCCACGAGCACCGAGGTGATCGCGAGGATCGGCCCGGTGACCTCGCCCATCGCCGCGTGCGCGGCCTCCCGCGGCGAGAGGCCCCGCCGCAGGTGACGCTCGACGTTCTCGACGACGACGATCGCGTCGTCCACCACGATCCCGATCGACAACACGAGCCCGAACAGCGAGAGCGTGTTGAGCGAGAATCCGAACAGGTGCATGACCGCGAAGGTGCCGACGAGCGAGACGGGCACGGCGGCGAGCGGGATGAGCGACGCGCGCCAGGTCTGCAGGAACAGGACGACGACGATCACGACGAGCGCGATCGCCTCGAACAGCGTGCGGACGACGTTGTCGATCGAGGCGCGCACGAAGATCGTCGGGTCGTAGGCGATCCGGTACTCGATCCCCTGCGGGAATCCCTCCCGGAGCCGCTCCATCGCCTCGCGGACGCGGGAAGCCGTCGCGAGCGCGCTCGCCTCCGGGCTCTGGACGATCTGGATGCCGACCGCGGGCTCGTTGTCGAGCAGGCTGCGCAGCGCGTACCGGTTCGAGCCCAGCTCGACGCGTGCGACGTCGCGGAGGCGAACGATCTCGCCCCGCTCGCCGGTCTTGACGACGACCTCCTCGAACTGCTCGACCGTGGACAGGCGGCCCATCGCGTGCACGCCGAGCTGGAACGGGGCCGAGGCCTCCGGGGGCTGGCCGACCACCCCCGCCGCGACCTGGACGTTCTGCTCCCGCAGCGCGGCGACGACGTCGCTCGCGGTCATCCCGCGCGCGGCCACCTTGCCGGGGTCGAGCCAGACCCGAAGGGCGTAGTCCCCCGATCCCCAGACGACGACGTCGCCGACCCCCTCGAGGCGCGCGAGCTCGTCCTTGATCTGGAGCACGGCGAAATTCGACAGGTGCAGGAGGTCGTAGCGACGATCCGGGCTGACCAGATGGACGACCATCAACATGTCGGGGGAGGTCTTCTGCGTCACCACGCCGATGCGCTGGACCTCCTCGGGAAGCCTGGGGAGGGCCCGCGCGACGCGGTTCTGGACCTCCACCTGGGCCATCTCCGGGTCGACGCCGTGGGCGAAGGTGACCTGGATGGACAGCGCCCCGTCCCCCGAGGCCTGGGACGTCATGTACAACATGCCGTCGAGGCCGTGGATCTCCTGCTCGATCGGCGAGGCGACCGTCTCCGCGATCACCTCCGGGTTGGCGCCCGGATAACTCGCCCGCACCACGACGGTCGGCGGCGCGACGTCCGGGTACTCGGCCAGGGGCAGCCGGCCGAGCGAGAGCAAACCGGCGAGGACGATCAGGATCGACACGACCATCGCCGGAATCGGGCGGTCGACGAACCAGCGTGCGAATGCCATGGCTCAGTTCTCCTTTCGCGAGGCGGTGAGCGCGGCGGGGTCGACGGCGGCGCCCGGGCGGACGCGCATCAAGCCGTCCAGGATCACGCGGTCGTCCGCGGAGAGCCCCTCCTCGACCACGCGCCGGCCGTCCCGTTCCGGGCCGGTGACCACGGGGCGGTACTCCACCTTGTTCTCGTCGTCGGCCAGGAGGACGAACGGGCGTCCCTGGTCGTTGCCGATGGCGGCCGCATCGACGAGCAGGGCGCCCCGTCGCGTCCGGAACGTCACCTCGGCGCTGCCGTAGGCGCCCGGGATCCAGCGTCCGTCCGGATTCGGCAGCGCCGCGCGCACGCGCACGGTGCCGGTGCCCGCTCCGATCTCGTTGTCGAGGAAGGCGACGGAGCCGCGGCCGGAGGCCGTTCCGTCCATCGACCGGAAGGTCACCTCCCAGGCGGAGGCCCGCCCCGGGTCGTTCGCGACGAGGGTGGCCTCGTCCACGTCGAATCGAACGTAGACCGGATCGCCGGACACGAGGACCGCGATTCGGGTCGAGGCGTCGACGAGATTCCCGGAGGTGACCTCGGCGCGACCGATGCGCCCGGAGATCGGGGCGCGCACCTCGGCAAAACCGACGTCGAGCCGGGACTTCTCCACTTCGGCCCGGGCGGCGGCGACGCGGGCGTCGGCCACCTCGGCGGCGGCGCGCAGCCGCTCGGCCTCCTCCACCGCGGCGGCCCCGCGCTCGAGCAGGCGCGCGGCGCGGTCGCTTTCGCGGTGGGCGAGCTCGGCCTGGGCCGCCGCCTCGCGCAATGCGGCCTCCGCGTCGGCGAGGGCGGCACGGTAGGGGCGGGCGTCGACGCGGGCCAGGAGCTCCCCGCGGCGGACGTACGCGCCTTCCTTGAAGAGCACGGCCTCGAGCTGGCCGGCGACGCGGGGGCGGATCTCGACCCGCTCGACCGCTTCGATGTGGGCGGGGAAGGTCGCCGTCACCGGGATGTCCGCGACGACCGGCGTCGCGACCCGCACGGTGGTCGCGGATGGGGGAGCGGGGGTCGCCGGGGCAGAGGTGCAGCCGGCGAGCAGGGTGGTCAGGGCAACGAGAAGCGCGGCCGTCTTCGGCGTCATCGGGTCCTCCACGAGGTTGTCGTGTTGCACCCGTGCTGACGCTTCGGAACGGAGTCCTTACAACCGGGCCGGTCTCCCAGGCGCCGGAGGACGCGTCCGGCGCGCGGGAGGGTTCAGGCGGGAGGGTTCAGTTCAAGGGCTCGTCGTGATGGGCGCTCTCGCGCGTCACGGGAGCCTGGGGTCCCGTCGCCGTGGCGGCGTTCGCCTCGGGAGCGGACTTCACGATCGTGTGGGCGATCTTGCGGACGACCTGCGTGGCGAGCAGCGCGAATCCGATGGCGGGGAGGAACATCGCGAACGCGAGCCCCATGACCGGGCCGAGGACGAGCAGGGCGACGGTGGGGATGCGGACGTAGCGTTCCGCGGCGGAGCCGGGAAGGGTCACTTCCTTGCCGTCGAGCGCCTTGATCTCCCAGTTGCCGAAGTGCCAGTAGAGGCCGCCGGGAGCCTTGGTTCCACCGTTCCGGGTCTTGAGCATCGTGTTCATGGCGTCCTTCCTTTCCGTTCTCTCGGATCCCCTTGATCCTTGGAAGGACAAGATCCTCTTTCCGGCACTCCCCGACCATCGGGTAACGACCGGTACGTCGAGGGAACGATTCCCGAGACCGACTAGGGAATTCACCCGAGGCGGGGGTAATCTCCCGCGTCATGAGCAAACTCCAGCGCATCGCGTTTCGTGTGGGGGCGATCGGGGCGATCCTGACTGCCGTCTTTCACATGATCGGCCACGTCCAGGGGGCCCCTCTTCCCGGCAACGAGACGGAGAAGACGCTGCTGTCGCTGCTGACGACCTATGCCTTCGACTTCATGGGAACGAAGCGCACGATCTGGGAGCTGTACGAGGGGTTCAGCCTCTCGTTCTCCGTCTTTCTCGCGTTCGCGGCCTCGCTCGTGGGGCGCGGCTGAGCGAGCCGCGATGAAGGTCCTCCTCGCCGCCCTCGGCAGCGCCGGCGACGTCTTCCCGGTCGTCGGCATCGGCGCGGAGCTTCGCGCGCGCGGCCACGACGTGCTCGTCGTCACGAATCCCTGGTTCGAGGCGACGATCCGGGGCGAGGGGCTCGGGTTCGCCCCGATGGGGACGGCCGACGAGTATCGGCGCACCTCCGCGAACCCCGATCTGTGGAACCCGCGCAAGGCCTTCGCCGTGGTCGTACGGGACGGCGTGGTCCCGGCGCAGGGCATCGTGTACGACGCGATCGCGAAGACGAAACCGGACGTCGTCGCGGCGACCTCGCTGTGTCTGGGCGCGCGCACCGCCCGCGACAAGCTCGGCGTGCCGCTCGTGACGCTGCACATGCAGCCGAGCATCCTGCGCTCCGTCGAGGCGCCGCCGTATTTCCCGGAGCTGCCGATGCCCGCGTGGTATCCGCGCTTCGTGGTGAAGGGGTTGTTCCGACTCTCCGACTTCCTCGTGATCGATCCCGCGATCGGCCCGCCGTTGACCGAGCACCGCCGAAGCCTCGGCCTTCCGCCGGTCAAGCGGCCGTTCGAGGCCTGGATCCACTCTCCCGACCTCGTGCTCGGGTTGTTCCCGGACTGGTTCGCGGCTCCGCCGTCGGATTGGCCGCGCGTCTTCGAGACGACGGGGTTCGTCGGGTACGACGGCGGCGCCGCCGCCGCCGACCGGCTCGACCCCCACGTGGAGTCGTTCCTCGCCGCGGGCTCCACTCCCGTCGTGATCACTCCGGGATCCGCCAACGTGCACGGGAGGGAGTTCTTCGCCGCGGCGATGGCGGCCTGCGTCGCGCTGGGGCGTCGCGCCCTGCTCCTCACCCCTCACGAGGAGCAGCTGCCGCACACCCTCCCGGCGGGGATGGCTCACGCGAAGTACCTCCCCTTCAGCGCCGTGCTCCCCAGGGCGGCGGCGTTCGTCCATCACGGAGGGATCGGCTCGTTGTCGCAGGGACTGGCCGCGGGAGTGCCGCAGCTGCTGATGCCGATGGCGCACGACCAGCCCGACAACGCGGTTCGCGCGGAGCGGCTGGGCGTGGCGGCATGGATCCCCGCGCGGCGATGGAAGGCGGCGGCGATCGCTCCGGCGCTCGACCGGCTCCTCGGCGACCCGGAGGTCTCCGAGGCGTGCCGCTCGCTCGCGCCGCGTGTCGCGTTCGCCGCCTCGCGGCGGCAGGCCGCGAACGCGATCCTGCGGGTCGCGCGCTAGCGGCGCCTCCGCCACGCCGCGGCCAGGCATGCCGCGACGACGGCGTAGGCCAGCCACAGGACCGCGTCGCCGACGAACGCGTAGGCGGTCTCGGTCGTCAGCAGCGGGATCTCGCGCGTGAGGATCGCCTCTTGGAAGATATCGGTCTTCGCCACGAGGCGGCCGAGCGGATCGTAGGCGGCGGAGATCCCCGTGTTGGCGCTGCGGACGACCGACCGTCGGTTCTCGATCGCGCGCAGCGCGCACAACCCCGCGTGCTGGTACGGGAACGACGTCCGGCCGAACCAGGCGTCGTTGGAGATGTTCGCGAGAAACCGGGCGCCCCCGGCGGTCAGCCGCCGGGCGAGGTCGGGGAACAGCGACTCGTAACAGACGAGCGCGCCGAAGGGGACCGGCCCGTCCGGGGTGGGCGCGTTCAGGACGCGCAGCTCCGAGCCGGGTCGGAAGCGGCCGAACTGCTTCTCCATCAGCGGAAGCAGGCCGCCGAAGAACCGGGCGTACGGAAGTCGCTCCGCGACCGGCACGAGATAGACCTTGTCGTGCCGCCCGAGGATGCGACGCGCGGCGTCGGCGAGGACGGCGGCGTTGTAGTGGACGTCGTACGCCCGATATCGGCGCGTCCCGGCGGTGCGCTCGACCCCCTCGCCGATTCCCAGCACCGAGCCGAGCAGGAGCGGCCGCGTCCCCGCCGAGATCTCGTCGGGAAGTCGCACTGCGTCCACCGGCTGGACGATCGGGAACGACGCCTCGGGGCCGACGACGAGATCGGGGTTCGTCGCCTCGGCCTCGCGCACGAGCCGGTCGAGGCGCTCGTAGATCTCGTCGACCGTGCGCACGTTCCACTTCTTCTGCTGGGCGATGTTCGGCTGGAGCAGCGCGACGCGAAGTGAAGGCGCGCGAGCCATCTCCTCCTCGATCGCGCGCCAGCGCGATGCGCCGTAGCACGCGGGAAGCGCGAGCGCGACGACGAGCGCGCCGATCCAACGCAGGCGGGCCCTCCGGTCGTCCCGGGAGGTGATCGCGGCGGCGATCGCGGCGTTGACGAAGGCCACCCACGCCGATACGCCCCAGACGCCGACGAGGTCCGCGTGCTGCAGGAGCGAAGGCCACTCGCACAACGCGTATCCCAGCGTCACGACCGGGAAGGCCATGTCGCTGTACCCGCGCGCGTGCTCGCTGACGATCCAGAGGAAGGGAGCGAACAGCGGAAGCGGCCAGCGCACCGTGTGCTGCACCGCGTTCACGACGATGGGAAAGATGAAGAAGGTCGAAACGTACATCGTGACGACGATCGTCGCGGCCAGAAGCCCCAGCGGCGTCACGCTCCCGAGAGCGAACATCCAGTAGATGCACCCCGCGACGTAGGGGACCGCGAACGCGAGCCCGCCGCGCAGGAGCGTCCGCGCCGGGTGCGGGCGGTCGAGCCAGATGAAAAGGGGAACGAGTCCCACGAACGCCAGCGGCGCGATCGACATCGGAGGAAACGCCAGGAGCGTGATCAGGCCGGACCCCAGCGGCAGCAGCAGGTCGCGGCGCGAGTTCGTGAAGCCGGCCATGGAACCCCCCGTTTGGACGGGCGGAGCCTAATTAACTCTTGTCATAATGACAATCTCGGTCTAGGCTGTTTTGGCCACTAAATGGACCTTATCGGGGGGGGTTGACCGTGCGGGCCCTTACGATTAGTGCTGTACAAGCAAGATCGCTCGATCCCGCCGTCGCGGTGGCGGTCCTGCTGGCCGGGTGTTTTCTGACCTTCTACTTCGTCGGGTTCGCGCTCGTGCCGATCGGCGGCTGGATGCTCGCGAGGTCGAGGGCGGCCTGACCTACGGACACGCGCCGACTCTGTCCATCCCGTCCGAATCGGTTCCCCAGGTCGCCCCGCAGCTGTTCCGGCCCCTCACGAGGTAGCGGAACAGCGCCCCCGGCGACGGGACGGTGCCGTCGGTCCACGTCGCCGCGGTGATCCCGGAAGCGAGGCAGGTCGCGTCCCGCGCGACGTCGTGCACCGTCGACGGGCCCGCCGCGGGGATCGCGCTCGTCCAGGCGAGGGTCTGCCCGTCCGGCCAGGCCAGGTCGGAGATCTCGGCAGGAGCGCGGTACGTCTGCGGGTCGTTCGGGGCGCAGTCCTCGGGGTCGTAGACGCCGTCGGCGTCGAGGTCGGAGCCCCGGACGTCGAGGAAGACGACCCCCCCCGACAGAACGCGCGTCGGCAGGTCGAGCGCCCCGCCGGCGACCGGGTAACGCACGGCGGGGCCGATCGGCCGCAGCCGCGCGGCGTCCACGAACGCCGCGACCTCCGTGGGCGTGTAGACGCCGTTGCTTCCGCGGTCGGGGAGCGCCGCGAGCGCCGCCCGCGCGGGATGGTCGTTGTCGAAGCGGTACTCCGTGACGTCGACCTGCGGGAAGCGGAGGTTCCGCAGGCGAAGCGTGACGTCCCAGCCCCCCGGCTCGGCGCTCTGCGTGTCGTATACGTCGTGCGCGTAGAGGAGGAACCTGTCCGCCACCGGCTCGACCGACCGCCAGCCGGAGAGCGTGACCCCCGCGTCCTGCCGCGTGCCGATCGAGGCGAGATCGTGGGACATCGTCGAGGCGAGGTGCGCCATGTGGAAGAAGGGGACCGGGACCGCGTCGACGCGGTCCTCGACCCCGTCCGCGTTCTCGTCGATCGCCAGCTGCCCGACGGCGCAGGTGTTCCCCGGGAGATTGCGGCAGTACGGCCAGACGGTCACGGTGATCTCGCCCTCGCGCTTGCGGGGGTCCGTCATCGCGACGTCGAGCATTCGCCGGAAGAAGTCGCCCCCCCACGAGGAGAAGTACCCGCCCCAGCGATACATCTCGCGCCCGCCCGGGTCGCGCGAGGTGATCCAGTCGGGGGTCGTCTCGTGGGAGTTGACACGGAGTCGGTCGAAGGTCACGGGGTCGATGTCGAGCGAGCGTTGCCGCATCTGGATCAGGGAGTCCGCCGCGTCCGCCGCGCGTTTGTAGGCGTGAATCGAGACGAAGTCCACCGGGGTTCCGACCCCCCCCTGCGTCGTGCAGATCGCCTCGACGTCCGTCGATCGCAGCCCCGCGAACGCGGGGTCGAGACAGACGCGGTTGCGCTCGTCGAACCCGGGGGCCGGGTCGACCGCCGTCGGCGAGGCGTGGTAGAGCAGGTGCGAGGTGTACCCGACCGGGTCGGCGCTCCCTCCCGCCTCCCCGCCGCCGATCCTCACGCGGTTCCTGTCGATCCCGCGCGCCTCGAGGGCATGGAGGAGCGCGTTCGCGGTGTAGTCGTAGAAGGCGAGGAACTCGTCGTCGGTTCCGCCCCAGAAGGTGTTGTGGTTCGGCTCGTTCCCGATCGAGTAGTACCAGTCCGCCACCTGCTCGCCGTAGCGGTCCACGATGTGGTCGATCAAGGCGCGGACCACCCCGTGCCACTCCAGCCAGTCCTTGGGGAGGTTTGCGCAGTCCCCGCCGGTCGTCCCGTTCACGCGACCGGTGATGCACAGGTCGATCCCCACCGCCTCGACGTTGACGTGCGGCCGCCGGCCGTGGGCGACGTGCCGGTCCCATTCGTCGTCGAGCCGGGCCCAGTAGTAGACCGGCGTGCCGGCGGGGCGGAACTTCCGCAGCGCTCCCAGGGGATGCGTGAAGTTCCCGGGGGTGTCGGGATTGTCCGCGGGCTTCGAGCCGGGGAAGTCGAGCTCCCAGGAGGCCGCCGGGTTCGCGAGCTTCGTCACGTGGATCCGGTTCTGGCTGCTGCGGACCGTGACGACCGTCGCGACTTCGGACTTCGACCGGTCGCAGACGAGGACCTGGTCGCCCACATCGTAGTCGTCGGAGAGCCTGCGCCCCGCGATCCCGTACAGCGGTGCCTCGAGGAGGTCGGCGAGGTAGAGGATCGTCTCGTCCGCGTCGTCCACGATCGAGACGATCCGCCGCGTCTCCCGCTCGCGGACGAGGTTGGGAGCGCCGTCGAAATACAGGTTCGACCAGTAGTCGGCGAACAGCGGCCAGTCCCGCTGGTGCAGGAAGAACTCGGGCGCGCTCTCCCGCGCCTGGTCGATCAGGTCGTAGACGGGCTCCTGGTCGAAGATCGCCGAGGTGTTGAAGTTCGGCTTCACCATCCCCGAAAAGAAGCGGCCCTCCCACGTCGCCGTGGGAGCGGCGAGGTCGACGTCGAAGCTCGTCACCGATCCCGCGAGGTCGCGCCGCGTGGTGAACGACCACGTCGTGGTCGTCGCGTCGATGGGGATCCCGCTGAGCGTCGCCCCGCTCACGCGGACGGTGTAGGTGGAGGAGGGCTGCAACGGCGCGTTGGGCTGCGTGAAGAACCCGTACCCGGTGCGCGTCCCGTCGGTGAACGACGGGATCGTCTCTCCGGTGTACCCCGCGGCCCAGACCTGGCCGGGGCCGAACATCGTGACGGCCGTCCCGCCGGAGCGGGTGATGGTCGCCGCGATGCTGTTCGGATCGACGAGGTCACCGGCGGCGTTCGTCGTAGGGACGGTCACCTCGAAGTAGATCGAGGTGTGAGGCGTGACCTGCGTCGCCGCCTTGCAGGGGCGCGGGGCGGTGTGGACCTTGGCGCAGTTGTGCGTGACCCGCGGCGCGGACTGGGCGAGCGCCGGGAGCGCGAGCGTCAGGATCGCGACCGCCACGAGTCCGCGACCGGTACGAGCCGGCATCGTGACCCCCCTTGCCCGGGGTAATTACCGCGAGCCGGGAGTTCCGTCAAAGGGTTACCATCCCGGCGTCTCCGGACTGCGCCCCCATAGCTCAGTCGGTCAGAGCGGCGGACTCATAATCCGCTGGTCCCAGGTTCGAGTCCTGGTGGGGGCATTCCTTCGATGTCCATGACCAGCCATTAGGTTGCGACTGCCCGCCGCGCTCGTCGCAGTGCGAGACCAGCGGATCCTCAGACCGCCGATCGCGACACCGGCGGGCCCACAACCTGCAGAGGCTTCGGCACTTCCGCCAAATGCTGAGCGCGGACCATGCTGCGTACACTTTGCGCAGAGTCGTGCGTCGCATCCAGGCGTCAAGCGTGCGTCGCGCCAGGACCATTGCGCCCAACTCATGAACACCGGTTACCCTACGCCCGCGCTGGCGGCATCCGGCAGGAGTTTCCGGATGGCATTGTTCGCGGGCAGCCGGCCGGCTATCGAGCGTCCGACGCGATCAGAAGTTCTCCAGCAGCCAGGCGTTGGAGTTCAGACTCCCGGCCATGCACGCCAGGCGCTTGCCGTCGGGAGACGGCACGACGCCCACCCTGAACATGCCGGTCGCCTCGAGCAGCACCTGAGTCTTCCCCTCCATGTCCATTCTCAGCACGATCGACCTGTCCCCCTTCCAGCCCGACACAAGAAGGGCATCCGACGACGACGTCCAGAACGCGCCAAAGTTGAGCAGCTTCTCTGTCGTCAACGTTCGCAGTTCACCATTGGACGGTACGAGGATCGTGACGGCGCCTCGATCGCCGTCCCAGACTGCGATCCGCAAACCGTCGGGGGAAAGATCCCACTGCCTTTCCGCCGGGTTTCGTGCGTCGAGGCTCGCGATCGGCCGCCCGGATCCGGTGACGGGGTCGAAGGTCGAGAAGACCAGCTTGCCCTCCCGCGCCACA
>DASVAW010000159.1 GCA_036376135.1 Candidatus Polarisedimenticolaceae bacterium
GCTGGACGCGCTGGGCCCGACGATCGATGCGGAGGAGCTCGAGGCCTGGCGCGTGCGCCTGGGCTACCCCGCGCCGGGTCGCGAGCTGACCGAGGACTGGAACCCCCTCGAGGCGGGACTCCGCGACCACGTGAGCTTCACGAAGGGTTGCTACGTCGGCCAGGAGGTCGTCGCCCGCCTCAACACCTACGACAAGGTCTCGCGACGGCTCGTGACCTTCGAGCTCGACCCCGGCGCGCCGGTCCCCTCCGCGGGGACCGTCGTCCTGCATCAGGGGACGCGCGTGGGGACCGTGACGAGCGCCGCGCGCTGCCCGGAGAGCGGGCGACCCGTCGTGATGGGTTACGTGAAGTGGCGGGATCTTCCCGAAGGCGCGGTGCTCGCGGTCGGGTAAATGGGGACAGCAACCATTTTCCCTGCCCCGGGATCCACGCTACGGGGCGGGGAAAATGGTTGCTGTCCCCAGCAGCTCCTCGACGTGCGCTCCCGCGGCGTCAGCGAGGCCGTGGAGGTCGTACCCCCCCTCGAGGACCGAGACCAGCTTCCCGCCGGCGTGCCGGTCGGCGACGGCGCGCACGATCCGGGTCGCCTCGGCGAAGGCATCGGTCGAAACGTCGAGCCCGCCGAGCGGATCGCGCACGTGGGCGTCGAACCCAGCCGAGACGAGGACGAACTCCGGCCGGAAGGTCTCCATCGCCTCGGTGAGCGGGCCCGACAGGGTCGCGAGGAACCGGTCGTCGCCGTCGCCGGGGCGAAGCGGACAGTTCAGGGTGAACCCCTCCCCCGCCCCCTTCCCGCGCTCGTGCGCGTAGCCGGTCCCCGGGTAGAGGGGCATCTGGTGACAGGAGAAGTAGAAGACGGTCGGGTCGGACTCGAACAGGTGCTGCGTCCCGTTCCCGTGGTGGACGTCCCAGTCGACGATCAGCACGCGTCCCACCCCCGCCTCGCGCAGCGACGTCGCGGCCACGGCGACGTTGTTGAACAGGCAGAACCCCATCGCAAGATCGTATTCGGCGTGATGCCCCGGAGGGCGCATCGCGAGGAAGGCCGCGTCGAGGCGCCCCCCGTGGACCTCCCTGCAGGCGGCGACGAGCGAGCCCGCCGCGAGGCGCGCAAGCCCGGCGCTTTCGCGGGAGATCGTCGTGTCCATCGAGTCGAGCAGGCGCGCCCCGGACGCCGACGCGGCGTCCACGCGATCGACGTGGGCGGAGTCGTGGACCCGCCGGAGCAGGCCATCGTCGACCGACTCCGTCCCCAGGGGGACGCAGCGCGCGGGAATCCCCCGCTCGTCGAAGCGCTGGCGGATCGCCCGAAGGCGCTCCGGCCGCTCGGGGTGACCGGGACCGGTCTCGTGGCGCTCGAACCGCGGATCGAGGAGGAGTCCGACGCGGCGCACGGGATCAGCGCGCCGGCGAGGACTGCGACGCGCCCAGGGCGGTGAATCCGCGCGAGATCTCGAACCCCTCGGGGATGTCCAGGTCGTACAGGCTCGCCGACAGCTGCGGGTTCAACTGCGCGTTCCGGAAGACGATCGACCGGAGGTTCCCGTCCTTGCCGTGATAGTCGAGGCGGACCGGGAGCATCTTCTCCTGATCGACCCAGAGCAGGACTTCGTCCACCGATCGCTTCATGCGGCGTTTCTTGGGGGAGAGGACCAGTTGCACGGTCCCCTTCATCGAGGGACCCGGGTCCCCCAGGCGGATCTCGTAGATCTTTCCGAGCTCGCCCGAACCCTGCCCGAGCCCGAAGTACCGGAACAGCTGCTCGCTCCAGCGCTTCACGTCCCGACGCTCGGCCTTCTTGCGCTCCGGGAAGACGCCGACGTACTCGTCGCGGGCGATCACGAATTGCATCGGTTCGGGGGCGGAATACTCCCAGCGGACCGAGTCGGGCTTGGTCAGGAAGACGCGCCCCCGGGAGACGAGGGGCTGCTTGAGCAGAGGGCTCGTGGTCGTCTCGGTGAACTCCGCGCTCAGGGTGACGAGCCGTCCCTGGACCCCGTCGAACTTGGAAAGCACGGATTCGAGCGCCGTCGGCTGCTGCGCTGCGGCTGCCGCCGCGGCTCCGATCCCCAACGCCCAGGCTGCGATTCGTTTCATCCGCGTCTCCCGTCCACCACCCTCGTCGAACCGTACCAGCGCCCCCCCGGAGCGTCAAGAATCCACAGGGGTTATGATCCCGCGCCCCTCAGGAGCACGCACGCGATGATCGGACGCCGCTTCGCCGCCGTGAGTTTCGTCTTCGTCGCCGCGGCGGGGTGCGCCGCACCACGCCCCCCCGAGGCCAGCACCCCCGCCCCCCCTCCCGATCCGCGTATCCGCGCGCTGGCCGAGATCCTGCGGGCGGAGGATCGCCGCGTCGTGGACGACCCGCTCCTCGCGCGGCTGGGCGACGCCGACCCGGCGATCCGGGCCAAGGCGGTCCGCGCCGTCGGACGGATCGGCGATCCGACCGTCCGTGCCCGGATCGAGCAGGCTTCGACCGACGGCCAGCCGTCGGTCCGCGCGGCGGCGGCCCTGGCGCTGGGGCTCCTGGGTGAGCCGGCGGGGGAGGCGACCCTCGTCGCGCTCGCGAACGACGCGGACCCGTCGGTCCGCGCCCGGGCGGTCGAGGGAATCGGGCGCGTCGGGGCAACGCACGCGACCGTGGTGACGGCGGGGCTGGCCGACCCGATCGCCGCCGTGCGCTTCGAGGCGGCACTCGCCGCGTGGAAGCTCCGAGATCCCGCCCCCGCGCTCGACCCGTTGATCGCGCTGCTCCGGGACGGCGACGGCGCGGTCCGGTTCGCCGCGGCCTACGCCCTCGCGCGGCTCGGTTCCGCGCCGTACGCGGCCCCCTCCTCGGGGGCCGCGGTCGCCCGCCTCGCGGAGGACGACCTTCGCCGGATCCGCGCCGCCGTCGCCGAGCTCGTGACCGACCCCGAAGCCGAGGTGCGGATGCAGGTCGCACGCGCGCTGACGAAGCCCGACACTCCCGCCGAACGGGCCGCGCTGGGAACCCTCGCCGGGGACCGCGACGTGCGCGTCCGGATCAACACCCTGCGCGCCCTCTCCTACCCCGGAGCTCCGCTCGAGCCGTATCTCAAGCGCGCGCTCCTCGAACGCGATCGAAGGGTGCTGCGCACCGTCGTCGAGGGGCTCGGCCGCGTGGGGGGCGGCGAGGCGGAGAAGGTCCTCCGCGACGGGATCCGCGGCGCGGGAGTGCGCCATCCCTGGGTCCTCGAAGCCGCCCACGCGTCGCTCGCGCAGGTCGTCCCGGGTCTTCGCGGCGAGGTGGCCGCGATGCTCGCCGCGTCGGACGACGACACCCTGCGAGCCGGGGCGGGACCGCTCCTCGCGGGGGTGGAGGATCCGCGGGCGGTCGAGCTCGCCACGCGGCTCGCCCTCGACCCCTCGCCCCGCGTCGCCGCCGGCGCGATTCCGATCGCGTCGCAGGCGCCCGGTGCGATCGCCGGTGTCCTCACCTCCGCCGCCGCCTCCGCCGACCCGGTCGTCCGCGCGGCCGTCGCCGAGGCGTGCGGGCGCAGGATCGGCGACGAGGGGGCGATCGCCCTGCTGGAGACGTTGTGGGCGGCGGCGGCGGCCGATCCGATCCCCGATGCGCGCCTGGAGGTGGTCGCGGCCGCCCTCAAGGCGGAGGACGACCCACGCGCCAAGGCGCTGGTCGAGGCGGCGCGGCACTCTCCCGACTGGCTCGTGCGGAAACGCGCCGGGGCGGCCGGCCCGGCGAGCGACCGGCCGATCGAGGACTACGAGGCCCTCGTGCGCTGGGCGCAGACACCGCACGCCGTCGCGATCGTCGTGCAGCGCGGGGACCTTCCCGCGGGCGGCTTCACGGTGCAGCTCGACGCCGACGAGGCGCCCCTGGCCTCCTGGAACTTCTGGCAGCTCGCGTCCAAGGGGTTCTACGACGGTCTCGTCGTGCACCGCGTCGTGCCGAACTTCGTCGTGCAGGACGGCGACCCTCGGGGCGACGGCTGGGGCGGGCCCGGGTACGCGATTCGCGACGAATACGGCGCCGCCCACTTCGACGCGGGAGCGCTGGGGATGGCCTCCGACGGGAAGGACACGGCGGGAAGCCAGTGGTTCGTGACGGTCTCGGCCCAGCCGCACCTCGACGGTCGCTACACCGTCTTCGGCCGCGTGGGGCTGCACTTCGCGGAGGTGTTGTCACGGATCGAGCCGGGCGACCGCGTGGTCCGGATGATCCCCTACGAAGGACGCGCGGCGGAGCCGCCGCCCTCGCTGACGAACGCCGCGCCCTGAGCCTCGAGCCCCCGGACCTCCGCGTGCACGCGCTCGCGGATCGCGGTCCACCGCTCGGCGTCGATCGACAGGAACGCCTCCGCGACCTTCGGGTCGAACTGGGTGCCGGAGAACTTCCGGACTTCCTCGCGCGCGGCGTCGATCGTGAGGGCCGCCCGATACGGGCGGTCCGAGGTCATCGCGTCGAACGTGTCCACGACCGCGAAGATCCGCGCGCCGAGGGGGATCTCCTCGCCGCGCAGCCCGCGCGGGTACCCCGTTCCGTCGTAGCGCTCCTGGTGGCAATACACGATGTCGAGCGCCGGCGAGAGGAAGCGGATCTGCTGGAGCATCCGGTACCCCATCTCGGGGTGTCTCTTCATCTCCTCCCACTCGGCGGCGTCGAGTTTCCCGGGCTTGCGGAGGATCGTGTCCGAGATCCCGATCTTGCCGACGTCGTGGAGGATCGCACCGCGACGGATCCAGGCGAGGTCGGGCTCGGTGACCCCGAGCCGCTCCGCGAGGAGCACCGCGTATTCGACGACGCGGCGGGAGTGCCCGTGCGTCTCGTTGTCGCGGAAGTCGAGCGCCGTGATCAGCGCTTCGAGGGTGGACTCGTACGAGTCCTCGAGGTCCACGTACAGCTTCTCGATCTGGCTCTTCTGCCGGACGATCTCCGCCGTGCGCTCCTCGACCATCTCCTCGAGCCGGTGCTGGTACGCGCGGTTCTCGGTGATGAGACGCCGCTTGTCGAGCGTCCGCTCGACGACGATCCGGACCTCCTCGAGGTTGAACGGCTTGGTGAGGTAGTCGCTCGCCCCCTGGCGGATCGAGGCGATCGCCGTCTCGACGTCCACGACTCCGGTCACCATGACGACGTCGACGTCGGGATCGTGCGCCTTGATCCGCTTGAGGAGCGCGAGGCCGTTTTCGCCCGGCATCTCGATGTCGGAAAGGACGAGGTCGATCCCGCCGGCCTTCACCGCGGCGAACCCCTCCGACGCATCCCCCGCCGTCCGCACGTCGAAGCCGAACAGGTCGAGGCCGTCGGCGAGCACCTCGCGCACCGCCGCTTCGTCGTCGACGACGAGGACGCGCTTGGGGCTGGAGGAGCGGAAGTGGCTCATGGGGCGCGTATTGTACGCTCCCTCAGGTCACCTCACGCCAATCCCGGCCGACGGAGGTCTGCGCCAGCAAGGGTACGTTCAGGGGGTGGACCTCCTCCATCGCACGGCGCACGAGCGGCAGGACGACCTCCACCTCCCCCTCCGGGACCTCGAGCAGCAACTCGTCGTGGACCTGGAGGAGCATCCGGGACTTCGCCCCCGCATCGCTCAGGGCGCGGTCGACCCGGAGCATGGCGAGCTTCATGAGATCGGCGGCGGTTCCCTGGATCGTCGTGTTCACCGCCGCCCGCAGCGCCTGCTCGACCTCGGCCCGGCCGCCGCGCCGGAGCGCGGGGAAGTAACGGACGCGTCCGAACAGGGTGCGCACCGCCCCCTCGCGGGTCGCGTCCTCACGGACGCGGTCGATGTACGCCCGGACGTTCCGGAAGCGGTCGAAATACGCCTTCATGAACTCCCGCGCCTCGCCGCGGCTCATTCCCTGGTCGCGGGCGAGGCGGGACTCGGACATCCCGTAGAGGATGCCGAAGTTCACCGCCTTCGCGCGACGGCGCATCCCGTCGTCCACCGCCTCCGGGGTCACGCCGAAGACCTTGGAGGCGGTGACGCGGTGAATGTCCTCCCCCGCCCGGAACGCCTCGATCAACCCCGGGTCCTCGCAGAGGTGGGCGAGAACCCGCAACTCGACCTGGGAGTAATCCGACGCGAGGAAGACCCATCCGGGCTCGGGGACGAATGCCGAGCGGATGCGCAGCCCGACGTCCGAGCGGGCCGGGATGTTCTGGAGGTTCGGATCGGACGAGGAGAGCCTCCCGGTCGCCGCTCCCGTCGGGTGGTAGGAGGTGTGGATCCGACCGGTCTCCGGGTTCACGAGCTCGGGAAGGGCGTCGACGTACGTTCCCTTCAGCTTCGCCAGCTCGCGATACGCGAGCAGCCTCCGCGCGATCTCGTGCTCCCCCGCGAGGTCCTCCAGCGTCTGCGCGTCGGTGGAGTGCACGCCGCTCTTGGCGGTTTTCCGCCCCGGCGTGAGCCCCAGCTTCCCGTAGAGGATCTCCCGCAGCTGCTTGGGGGAGTCGACGTTGAACGGTGACCCCGCAAGCTCGTGGATGTCCTTGCGCGCGCGGTCGAGCAACACGTCCATTTCGCGCGACATCGCCCGCAGCGATGCGGCGTCGATCCGAATGCCGGTGGCCTCCATGCGCGCGAGCACCGGAAGGAGGGGCCCGTCCATCGTCCGGTAGAGCTCGGCGACCCCCGCGGTCGCGAGTCGGGGCCCGAGGACCTCGGCGAGGCGGAAGGTGACCTCGGCGTCCTCCGCCGCATAGTCGGTCACGCGCTCGACCTCGACCTGGTCGAGGGTGAGCTGCTTCGCCCCCGTCCCCACGAGCGAGGCGTATTTGATCGTCTCGTGACCGAGCAGGTGCGCGGCGAGCTGGTCGAGGCCGAAGCTCACGCGGTCGGGCTCGAGCAGGAACGCCGCCACCATCGTGTCGAGCGCCCACCCTTCGACCGGCAACCCGTGCCGCCGCAGGACGTGGAGGTCGTACTTGAAGTTCTGCCCGACCTTCGCGATCGCCGGGTCGGCGAGCACGGGACCGAGGATCTCCCGCACCACCTCGAGGTCGAGCTGGTCGGGGACGCCGAGGTAACGGTGGGCGAGCGGGATGTAGAACCCCTCGCCCGCCCTCCACGCGACCGAGATCCCCACGATCGCCGCGCGCATGGGGTCCTGATGGTTCGTCTCGGTGTCGACGGCGAAACGCCCCGCGCGCCGGAGCGCCTTCGCGAGGTCGGACAGCGCCGCACGGGTGAGAACCGCGTGGTACGCCGCCCGCTCCGCCGCCGGCGTCGGCGCGGGCTCCTCGGCGGGCGCCTGCTCGAACTCCGCGGTCAGCGTCCGGAACCCCAGCGACCGGAACAACACCGTCAGCTTCTCGCGGTCGGGAGGATCGAGCCGCAGCGCACGGGCGTCGAAGGTGACGGGAACGTCGACGTGCACGGTCGCGAGGTCCTTGCTCAGGCGCGCCTGCTCCTCGTGCTCGGCGACGGCGAACCAGACGCGACGGGAGGATCCCTTGTCGAGGTCCTTGAGGAGCTTCGCGAGCGCGCGGGCCTGCTTCGGATCCGCCGCCGGAACGGCGATCGCCGCGCGTGCCGCGATGATCCGATCGCGGAACTCGCCCGCGGGCTCGATCTCGAGGAGCGCGTCGAACGCCGTGCTCAGCTCCCGCGTCGGCGCCCCGGACTCGACGGCGGCGTCCTTCGCGCTCCAGGCGGCGACGAACCGCTTCGCGCGCTCGAGGATCGCGTCCATCCCGCCGTAGGTCGAGACCATCTCGATCGCCGTCTTCTCGCCCACCCCCGGGACGCCCGGGATGTTGTCGACGGCGTCGCCCATCAGCCCCAGCACGTCCCGCACGTATTCGGGGAAGACCCCGAAGGCCTCCTTCACGCCGGCGGGATCGAGCCGGAGATTCTTGCTCGGATTGAGCACGACGACGCCGTCGCCGACGAGCTGGAGGAGGTCCTTGTCCGACGCGACCACCACGACGTCGAATCCGTGTTCGCGCGCGAGCCTCGCGTACGTGGCGATCAGATCGTCGGCCTCGAACCCGGCCAGCTCGAGGACCGGAATGCGGAACCCCTCGCAGACCTCCTTCGCGAAGGGAAACTGCGCGTTGAGGTCCTCGGGGACCGGCGGGCGCTGGGCCTTGTAGTCCGCGTACTTTTCCTCGCGGAAGGTCGGACCCGGAAGGTCGAAGGCGACCCCGATGTGGCCGGGCTTCTCGTCGTCGAGGAGCTTGCGCAGCATCGAGGTGAATCCGAAGACGGCGTTGGTGGCGAGCCCGTCGGCGTTGGTGAGGCCTCGGATCGCGAAGTAGGCGCGGAACATCTGGGAGGTGCCGTCGACGAGGTAGAGGACGCGGCGTTCGGAGCTCATGGGGCCGAGAGTCTACCCCCCAGCGCGAACGCGAGCGCAACCCCGATCGCCGCCGCGCCCAGCCCGGCCCCCATCCCGGGCGGGCGGTAACGCAGCGTCACGCCGTGACGCCCCGCCTCGACGTGGACGACGATCAGTCCCGACGCGCTCCGCCCGACGCGGGTTCGCGTCCCGTCGACCTCCGCCCGCCATCCGGGAATCGCCTCACGCTGGACGACGACACGGGCGGGCCCCTCCACGTCGAGGTCGATCGCGTGCGGGGCGAGAACGCGGAACGGCACGGCCCTGCCGTCCGCCTCGATCCGCGCGAAGGGAAACGGCGGCGTCCGGGGAACCCATGCGCGCAGCGGGTCGAGCACCACGACCGCCCCGATCCCTGCGTCCCGCATTGCCGCGAGGGAGGTCTCCCCCCCGAAGTCGCGGATCATCGCCTCGCGCCGCGCGGCGCTCGCCCGCGACATCGTGCGCGCCGTGTCCTTCACCGCCCCGTAGGTCACGCCGAAGCGCAGTCCGTCGTAGGGGTGCAGCGCGTCCCGCATCGACGGAAGCGGCTCGCGCCCTCCGGCGAAATAGGCGTCCGGACGCACCTCGCCGAGGTGGAGGATCGGGGTCGTCGCGAGTTGCGGCGCCGTCGTCAGGAGCGCGGGAGGGGCATCGTCCACCTCGACGGGGCGCGTCGCGGCGACGCCTTGCGTCAGCCAGGCGACGTCCGCGACGAGCAGCGCCGGCAACACGAGGAGTCGCACCCATCGCCCGCCGATCGCGGCGAGAAACGCCGCCGCCACCACCGCGTACGAGGCCTGCGCGATCGCCGCCGTGCGCAGGGCGTCCTGCTCCGGGGTGATCCCCCCCGACGGCACGCCCCACGTCCCCACGGCGATCATCCCGAGCCACGCGAGCAGGACCAGCGCCGACGCCGACGTGATCCCCCGCGCGACGCGACCACGCCCGGCCTCGTCCACCCCGGCCGCTACGGCGACCGCGAGCCCGAGGGACGCGAGCATCACGAACTTCTCGGGGTAGCGGGTGACCCAGAAGAACGGAATCACCCGGTGCATCGCCTCGTATCCGGGGAGGTAGTGCCCGAGCGACAGCAGCGTGCCCGCGCCGGCCGCGACGAGCGCCGCCCGCCCCCAGCGCGAGCGCAGCGCCAGCGGCGCGACCACGAGCGCGGCGGCGCCGAGGTAGACCGAGGGCAGGTACGGGAACCCGGCATCCGACAACCCGCTCCCCCAGAAGGCCGCCGCCGTCTCGCCCAACGCGTTCCCCTGGAGTCTCGGCACGAGGAACTCCGCGAGGCGAAGGGGATGGAGCGACCACCACGCCGCCGACTCGCGGAACGGAAGGCTCGCGCCGCGGTCGGTCTGCGGCATCCACATCAGGGCGGGGATCCACTGCGCGCAGGCGAGGAAGGCGCCGATCGCCGCGACGGCGGCCCCCCGCCCGAATCGCACGGCGCGCTCCGGCTGGCGCGCGAGCCCCCACGCCCAGCCCGCCGCCAGCGCGGCCGTCGTCCAGGCGAAGGTCGTCGGCTCTCCCGCCAGCGCCTGGATCCCGAGCGCGACGCCGCACGCCGAGACCCACCAGCCGCCCTCGCGCCACGCCCGGAGCGCGAGCCACCCGATCCACGGCGCCCACGACGCGAGGACGAGCACGCTCGACTGGTTGAGCGCCGACTGCACGGGCCCGCCGAAGGCGAACACCCCGGCGGCGGCGAACGACGCCCCGCGCGACGCGCCGAGCGTGCGCGCGAGCAGGTACGTCCCGCAGGCGGCGAGCAACACGTGCCCCGCGAGGTACAGCCGCCACGCGAGGTCGAAGGGCAACGCGAGAAAGAGGAGATTCCCCGGGTAGAAGGTGGCGTAGCCCGGATCCGCCAGCATCGGCTGCCCGAGGTTCAGCCCCGTGTTCAGGTAGGGCGGGTTCCCGGAGGCGATCGTCGCCGCCCACGCCTCGCGCAGGGGGCGGAAGAAGAAGAACAGGTCGCGGAAGTAGAAGGTCTCGCCGCCGAAGAGCGCGGGGGCGTAGTAGGCGGCCCAGAGGGCGAGCAGCAACGCAGGCGCGAGCCAACGGACCGCGCGGGAAGCCGTGAGCTCGGGCACGGGCGGAGGATGGCACACCTCAGTCCGCGGCGGTCCCCTTCATGAGCGGATCTTCGCCGAAGACGACGCGGCGTTTGTCGAGGGAATCGAGGTCGGCGAGGACGAGGTAGTCGGGGCCGCGCCAGGCGAGGGTCGTCGGGCCGACCCAGTGAACGGTTTCCGCCGTGGGCTTCGGGAGGAGACGGGGAACCGACGTCCACCCGGCCGTATCCGCATCCCAAACCGCGTGCGCCTCGGCTCGGACGAGCAGCCGGCGACGGTCGGGCGACGGCGCGAGGTCGACGTCCTCGGTGGGCCACGCGCCGATCTCGACCGGCGCCTCGCCGGGCCGCGCGACGAAAAGCCGCGTCCCCTTCCCGGCGGACTCGCTCCAGACCAGGCGATCTCGGTCCAGCCAGATCGCGGCATCGGTCGCCGCGATCTCGACGACCTCACCGGTCTCGCGGAGGATCACGCGCTTGGGACCGTGCCAGGACGGAGTGGAATCCACGCTGACGAATCGCCCCGATGGGGAAAGCGCCGCGCGGACAACCGGAAACCCGAAGGACGCGTGACGACGGTCCGGAACGAGCGTGCCTTGCTCGAGGTCGACGCGGTACACCTCCCAGGGGCGATCCCGGTCGAAGCGACGACCGTTCGTGTTCGCGTCCCATCCCCAGTTCGCGAGGTTGAGCAGGATCTCTCCCGTCTCGCTCGGTCCTTCCAACCACGCCACCCGCGAGATCGGCCCCACTTCGATCGGTACGACCCTTCCGGTCGGGAACTCCACGACGAAGAGCTTCCAACCGAAGCCGTGGGTTGACGCTCGATGGACGTCCGGGCTGAGCGCGACGACCCGGTTCCCCGACCAGGCGAGCTCGGAGTGCCAGGGGATCGGATAGGGGATCTCCACGGGAGCGGTGGCCTCGGATCCGTCGCTTCGGACGAACAGGAGGCGCGGACGACTCCGGACGGAGCCGAGCGGGCCCGCCTTGGACTCGATGACGGCCACCGACCCCTCGGCGTTCCAAGCCGCGCTCGTCGCGGGGGGAACGAACCTGCGCAGCACGGCGCCCGTGCGCGCATCGACGAGGTTCCACCCCGGGGAGCTCGTCAGGAACGAGGATCCGCGGGAGGGAGCCTCGACCCAGGCGGTCCTCGGCACCGCGGCGGAGTTCCACCGCACCATCCCCCACGCCGTCGTCACGAGCACCCCCGCAATCGCCGCGGTCGCCACGCCGAGCACCGTGCCCGCACGCGCGGCGCGCGCGCGACCGGCCGGCTCTCCCGCCGTGAAGGCGCGCCACGACACCAGCAGGCACGCGGGGACGAACAACACGGTCGCCCACGCCGCGTTCACGCTCCGTTCCGCGACGGTCAGCGTGGCGAAAGGCAGGAACGTTCCGGTCCAGAAACCGGCGAAGCCCACGCCGACACCGAACACCACCCCCAGGAGCGCGGCGAAGAGCGTGGACGTGACGAACGAAGCTGCGGCCAGGACGACGGCCAGGGTGGAGCCGAGCAACAACCAGGACGTCCCTGCCCAACGGATGAGCTCCAGCAGCTTGCTCCAGGGAACGACCGTGTTGGCGAGTCCCGCACCCATCAACGTCCCCGCCCCGACGACCGCCCCGCTCGAAAGCACGACGGCGGCGAGCTTCGCGCGCCACAGGACTTCCGGGCGGACCGGTCGCGCCAGGAGAAACGACCCGGTTCCGTCCTGCCGCTCCGCGCACCATGCGTGGGCGGCCTGCAGCGCCGTGAACAGCGGCCAGACGGCCAGCGCGAGGGTCGCGGGCAGGGCCTCTCCCCAGAGTGTCTTCGTCGAGTAACTCCTCAACGTCCCGAACGCCCACCCCCGGCTCGCCGCCTCGGCGCCGATCAGGAATGCGATCGGAAGCACCAGGGTCAGGACGATCCCGCCCCACCGCAGCGTCCGCAGCTGCCTCCACTCCTTGAGGAACAGCGCCCTAAACATGCTCGGCCTCCTTCGACGGCCGCCCCTCGCGCAGCAGCGCGATGAGGATTTCCTCGAGCGGGAGCGGGGCGATCTCGACCTCCGACGCCCCGGCGCCGAGAAGGGCCGCGCGGAGCTCGCCGTTCTCGCGCTCGGCGACGACGGTGAGGACGCGCCCTTCCCGGTCGGCGGTGAGGACTCCCGGGATCTTCGGGATCGCGGCGGTCTCCGTCTCGAAGACCGCCCGCGCGCGGACGATGCGCGCCTTCATCGCATCCAGGGGGGCGTCGACGCGGACGCGCCCCGCGTCGAGCACCGCGACTCGGTCCGCGATCCGCTCGATGTCGTGGATCAGGTGCGACGCGTAGACGACGGCCCCCCCCTGCTCCACCACCGCATCCAGCAACGCGTCGAGGACCTCGCGGCGGACGAGTGGGTCGAGCCCCGCGGTCGGGTCGTCGAGGAGCAGCAGCTCCGGGCGCGGCGCGACCGCCGCCACGAGGGCGACCTTGGCCTTCGTGCCTCGCGAGAGGTCGGCGATCCTGGCCTCCGGGTCGAGGTCGAGGTTCTTCCGCGTGCGTTCGGCGAGTTCGCGGTCCCACCTCGGGTGGAGCGCCGCCGCGAGGTCGAGGAGCTCCTTCACCGTCATCCACGGGTAGAGCGCGGTCTCCTCGGAAAGGAGGCTCGCCCGCTCGCGCACCGCGATCCCCTGTGTGACCGGGTCGAGGCCGAGGACGGCGATGGTCCCGGCGTCGGGCCACAGGATCCCCATCGCCAGGCGCAGCGCGGTCGTCTTCCCCGCGCCGTTCCGACCGAC
Organism: Candidatus Polarisedimenticolaceae bacterium; assembly: GCA_036376135.1. Classification (NCBI taxonomy): domain Bacteria; kingdom Pseudomonadati; phylum Acidobacteriota; class Candidatus Polarisedimenticolia; order Candidatus Polarisedimenticolales; family Candidatus Polarisedimenticolaceae; species Candidatus Polarisedimenticolaceae bacterium. The sequence goes on from DASVAW010000159.1 coordinate 13,165, forward strand.
GAGGCCGAGGACGGTGCCGGGCTCGACGGAGAGGTCGACGACATCCAGGGCGACCTTCTTCCCGAAGCGTCGGGTCACCCGTTCGAAGGCGAGCGAGGGGGCGCTCATGCTTTCTCCTGCGCGGCGGCGAGCTTCCGCCGGAACGCCTCGATCCGTTTGGAGAGCCTCCAGCCGAGCTCTTCGAGTGGGAGGCCCGAGGTCCGCGCCTGGACGAGGAGGTGGTCGATCGCCGCGTCCACGACCGCCTCCCGGTCCGGTGCGGGGGTCGAGCTCCCCTCGGCGACGAACGTCCCCTGCCCCACCCGGGTCCGCACGAGCCCGGCGCGCTCGAGCTCCTGGATCGCGCGGGCGGCGGTGTTGCGGTTGACCCTCGCCTTCACGGCGAGATCGCGGACGGTCAGGAAGCGATCCCCGGGTCGGAGGCCCCCGAGCGCGATCAACCGCCGGACCTGCTCCACGATCTGGAGGTAGAGGGGAACCGGGTTCGCGGGGTCGAGGTTTTCGAGCACGTGTATTGTCCTAATGTCCTAGGACAATGTACAGGCTGAAAGGTCCGCGTCAAGGGTTATTTTTCCACCGCGCGAACCGATACCGGGCGACGACCGTGTTGTTCCTCAGAAAGGCCCGGACGATCCCTCGTTCCCAGTGCCTCGCCGGGATCGTCACCGGCGCCTCCGCGTCGAGGACCTCCCCCACCTTGCGCAGGCGCAGCGCGAGCTCGAGGTCCTCGAGCCGAGACTGATCGGGGAACCCGCCGATCGCGTCGAGGACCGACGTCCGGAAGAACTGCCCCTGGTCGCCGTACGGGAGGCGGCGAGACCTCGCCCGGAAGGCGTTCCCTGCCTCGACGACCCGAAAGCGCCGGCCCGGGTCGGCGATGCGGTGACCGAGAAACCCCGCCGGCGCACGCCGGAGGACGCGCACGATCGCGTCCCTGGCCGCCGGAGGGACCGTCATGTCGGCATGGAGGATGACGATCCCCTCGCAGGAAGCCCGGACGTCGGCGACCCCGATCGCCACCGCGTGCCCCCGCCCGGGTTGCCGCGAGGGGACGGTCCGGGCTCCCGCGGCCCCGGCCACCCCGCTCGTCCCGTCCGTGCTGCCGTCGTCGACGACGACCACCTCGTCCCCGGCGTGGAAGAAAGGTCGCGCCGAAAGGAGACACGCCCCGATCGTCTCTACCTCGTTCCTTGCGGGAATCACGACACCGAGTCGCACGAAACGACCTTTCTCCCCGTCCCACGGGTGGCGTGCCGCTCGCAACGGATCACATTCTCCTCCGAACCGACGGGAGGAACGGGTGAGCGTCCCGAAGCGGGTCCTGGTCGCCGACGACGAGCCGGCCATTCTGGCCGCGATGGCGGAGCTCCTGCGCCTCGAGGGTTTCGAGGTGGCAGCCGCCCACGACGGTCCGACGGCGCTCGAGGCCGCGGGGCGTTTCCATCCCGACGCGATGATCCTCGACGTCATGATGCCCGGCGAGAACGGTTACCGGGTTTCCCGAGCCGTCAAGAGCGCGACCGGCGACGCCCCGATTCCGAAGGTGCTGATCGTCACCGCGAGGCGCCTGGACGACGACCCCGAGCGCGAGGCGCTTTTCCTGCAGTTCTCGATGGCGGACGGGGTCCTCTACAAGCCGTTCAGGCTCGCCGACCTTCTGGACCGCCTCCATCAGCTGCTGGACGACGCCCCGAAGAAGGCCGCGCAGGCTTCCTGATCGCGCAGGACCGGGTACGCAGGAAGCGACTTCAGGAAGGTCCGCCCGTACCCCTTCGTCGTGAGGCGCGGGTCGAGAACGGCGACGATCCCCCGGTCGGTCTTCCGCCGCAGCAGGCGCCCGACCCCCTGCTTGAGCTCGAGCACCGCGAGCGGCAGCTGGTACTCGTCGAAGGGGCTGCCGCCGTCCTCGCGGATGCGGTCGATCCGCGCGGCGACCAGGGGGTCGTTCGGCACGTCGAAGGGGAGCTTGTCGATGACCACGAGCGAGAGCGCCTCGCCGGGAACGTCGACCCCGTGCCAGAACGACGACGTGCCCAGGAGCACGGCCTCGGGGGTCTCGCGGAACCGCTCGACGAGGGCCGCCTTGCTCCCTTCCCCCTGGACGAACAACGCCCACCTCCCCTCGCGCTCGAGGGCGTCCTTCACCTTGTGGAGATTCGCGTAGGAGGTGAAGAGCAGGAACGCGCGCCCCCTGGTGATCTCGAGCAGGCGCCGGATCTCCCCGATCGCGCGCGGGACGAAGGAAGGGTCGCGCGGCTCGGGCATCGACTTCGGGAGGTACAGCCGGGCCTGCGTCGCCGGATCGAAAGGCGACTCCACGATCTCCCCGCGCGCGTCCTCCAGGCCCAGCCGCCTGCGAAAGAAGTCGAACCTCCCCGAGACGGCGAGGGTCGCGGAGCACAACACGCTCGCGTGCAGCGAGTCGAACAGGCGCTCGCGGAGGGTCTGCGCGACGTCGATCGGCGAGGCGCTCAGGATCACCCCCAGCCGACCGCGCCGCTCGACGCCGTACACGAACCCGGCCTGCTTCCGGTCGAGGACCGCGACGAACGCCGCCTTGAGCTCCGCCGCGCGCCCCTCGATCCCTTCCCCCGCGGTTCCCGCCGCGCGGACCGCTTCGTCGATCGCCCCCGAGAGCGTCCCCCACGCCTCGTCGAGGTCGGGGCCGCCGCGCTCCTGGGAGGGGAACGGGCGCCGCCCCGCGCCGTCGGGGAAGTGGCGTCGCACCTCGTCGAAGAACGCCCGCGACGCCTCGCGAAGCCCCGACGCGGACGACTTCCCCCCCGCGAGCTTCTCGGCGTCGCGGGCGAGCTCGTCGACCTGCGCGGTCGAGACGGTCGTCCCGAAAAAGGCGGTCGCGGTGTCCTCGAGCAGGTGCGCCTCGTCGAAGACGACCGTGTCGTATTCGGGGAGGACCGCGCCGTACGCCGAGCGCACCGCGAGGTCGGCGAAGAAGAGGTGGTGGTTCACGACGACGACCTGCGCGTTCTCGGCGGCGCGCTTGAGCCGCGTGAGCCAGCAGGTCTCGAACTCGGGGCATTTGCGCCCCGAGCAGGTGTCCGCGCGGGCGTTGACGTCGCGCCAGAGCCGCAGGTCGTCGGGGAGGTCCCCGACCTCGGCGCGGTCGCCGCTTCGCGTCGCGCGCGACCAGGCGGCGATCGGCCGGATCCACCGCGCCTCCTCGCGCACCTCGAGGAGGGGCTGCTTCTCGAACTCCGCCCACTTCTGCCGGCAGAGGTAGTTGTCGCGCCCCTTCATCAGGACCGCGTCGAACCGCAGACCCGCCTTGTTCCGCAGGAACGGCAGGTCCTGCTGGAAGATCTGGTCCTGGAGGTTGCGCGTCCCCGTCGAGACGACCACGCGTCGACCCGAGCGGATCGCGGGGATCAGGTAGGCGAGGGTCTTCCCCGTGCCGGTCCCCGCCTCGACGAGCAGACGCCCGCCGTCGCGAAACGTCTCCTCGACCGCGAGGGCCATCGCGAGCTGCCCCGGCCGGGTCTCGTAGTCGGGGTGCGCCCGCTCGAGCCCCCCGCCGGGGGCGAAGAACCCCGCGATCGACTCCTCGGTCACGCGCGCGAGGTCAGAAGCCGCGCCGCGTAGAGCGGGAACCGCGAGGCGAGCCGCTCGACGTCCGCGGCGATCGCGCGAAGGCCGTCCGGGCTCTCGCGAGCGTCGAGGGCGCGCGCGATCAGCGAGGCGACCTCCTTCATCTCGGCGACGCCCATCCCGCGCGTGGTGATGGCGGGTGTTCCGACGCGGATGCCGCTCGCGACCATCGGCGGGTTGGGGTCGAACGGGATCGTGTTCTTGTTGACCGTGATCCCGGCGGCCTCGAGGGCCTTCTCCCCGACCTTCCCGGTGATCCCCTTCGAGAAGACGTCCATCAGGAAGAGGTGGTTGTCGGTCCCGCCGGAGACGATGCGGTACCCCTCGGCGGCCATCGCGGCGGCGAGCGCCTTCGCGTTCTCCATCACGCGGTCGATGTACCCGCGGTACTCCGGGGTCAACGCCTCGCGGAAGGCGACCGCCTTCGCCGCGATGATGTGGACGAGCGGCCCGCCCTGCACGCCGGGGAAGAGAACCTTGTCGAGCTCCTTGGCGAACTCCGCCTTGCAGAGGATGAGGCCGCCCCGCGGGCCGCGCAGGGTCTTGTGCGTGGTCGTCGTCACGAACTCGCAATGCGGTACGGGGCTCGGATGCCGCCCGGTCGCGACGAGTCCCGCGACGTGGGCGATGTCCGCCATCACCTTCGCGCCGACCGACTTCGCGATCGCCGCGATCCGCTCGAAGTCGATCACCCGGGGGTAGGCCGACGCGCCGCAGACGATGAGCTTGGGCCTGTGCTCGGCCGCGATCTTCTCGAGGGCGTCGTAGTCGAGGGTCTCGTCCTCCTTGCGGACGCCGTAGGCGTGGAAGCGGTAGAGCTTCCCGGAGAGGTTGAGAGGGTGGCCGTGGGTCAGGTGTCCGCCGTGCGAGAGGTCCATCCCCAGCACGGTGTCGCCGGGCTGGAGCACGGTCATGTAGACGGCCTGGTTCGCCTGCGATCCGGAGTGCGGCTGCACGTTGGCGTGCTCGGCGCCGAAGATCTGCTTCGCCCGCTCGATCGCCAGCCGCTCGACGACGTCGGTGTGCTCGCACCCGCCGTAATACCGCCGGCCGGGATACCCTTCGGCGTATTTGTTCGTGAAGACCGAGCCCATCGCCTCCAGGACCGCCTCGCTGACGAAGTTCTCGGAGGCGATCAGCTCGAGCCCCTTCGCCTGCCGCTCGGTTTCGTGGAGGATCGCGTCGGCGACCTCGGGATCGACGGCCCTCAGGCCCTGATTCATCGTCGTCATCGTCCACTCCTCGCGGTTCAGCAGCCGCAATCGTTCTCGAGCCTGCCGATCTTCTCGACGCGGTTCGCGTGGCGCCCCCCCTCGAACGCGGCGTTCAGGAACGCCTCGAGGGTGTCCTCCATCAGTCCGAGCCCCGTCACGCGGGCGCCCAGACACAGGACGTTCGCGTCGTTGTGCATGCGGGAGAACCTCGACGAGAAGGGCTCGGAACAGACCGCCGCGCGGACTCCCTTCACCTTGTTCGCCGCGATCGACATCCCGATGCCGCTCCCGCAGACGAGCAGACCGAGCTTGACCGTCCCCGAGGCGACCAGCCGTCCGACCTGCCCCGCGTAGTCGGGGTAGTCGACCGAGGCCGTGCCGTGCGTCCCGACGTCCTCGACCTCGTGGCCGCGCTCGGCGAGCCAGCGCTTGAGGTGCTCTTTCGCCTGGTACCCCGCGTGATCGGAGCCGACGCCGAGCTTCATCGCCCTTCCTCCCGGAGCAGCTGTTCGACGCTCGGGATCGGGACCGCGCCGATCTCGAGCAACCTCCCGAACTCGGCCAGGACGTATCCGTCGGTCATCGCCGCGAGGTGATCGGCGAGCAGCCTCGTGAAGCGCGGATCCTTGCGGTACCGCTGCGAGGCTTCCCGGTCGCGGATCTCGCGGGGGAGGTCGCGGAAGTATGGCACGCCGGCGAGTTCCTTGTAACGGAGCAGGACGTGGTCGTCGAGGAGCCCCGGGTCGGAGAAGTAGGCCCCGAACAACCCCAGGACGGCGCGCCGTCCGCGCGCCTCGACCTTCTCGGCCTCCGACCCGCGATGGACGCGGCGCTCGAGGAACCCCTCGAGGTCCGAGAGCAGCCTCGCTCCCGCGGCGCTCGGCGCGATCTCCCGTCCCGTGGGCTCTCCTTCGAACCCGTCGAGATTCTCGCGGCTTCCCAGGATCGTCCCCGTCACGAGGAGGTGCGTGAGGCCGCGGTGGATCGCGTTCGCCTTCATGAAGCGCGAGGCCCGCGCGCGCCATTTCCCGCCGAGCTTGCGCTTCAGCTCCGCGACGGCGCGCAGCCGCTCGACCTCCTCGACTCCGACCGCCCCGGCCTGCAGCGCGTCGTCGAGGTCGTGCAGGGCCGAGGCGATGCGGTCGGCGAGGGCCACGACCTGCGTCTCGAGGACCGCGGGCTCGCCGTCGCGCACCCCCTCGAGGGTCTCCCCGCGAGGCCGCCCCGAACGCCCCGACTTGAGGATCCCCTCGCGGACGGGATCGGTGAGGTTCAGTCCCGCGTGCTCGTACCGTTTCTCGAGGCGGTCGACGATGCGGACCCCCTGCCAGGCTTTCTCGAATCCGCCGAGGTCGCCGAGGCCCGGGCCCCCCTTCCCGTCCCGGCGCCCGGACAACAGATCGTCGAGCGCACGCTCCCCTGCGGGCCCGAACGGGGGCTGGCCGAGGTCGTGCGCGAGCGCGATCGCCTCGACGGCGTCCTCGTTCAGCCTCAGCGCCCGCGCGATCGTCCTGGCGACCTGCGCCACCTCGAGGGTGTGCGTCAGCCGGTTGCGCCGGTGGTCCTCGTACGCCGGGAGGATCCCCGCGACCGCCTTCTGCCTTAGCCTCCGGAAGGCCCGGGAATAGACGATGCGGTCCCGGTCACGCTGGAACGCCGTCCGGTAGTCGAAGGCGCGCCCTTCATCCTCGAGGGGATGGCGCCGGGTCGCGTTCTTCGAGCGCAGCGCGAACGGCGCCAGCGTTTCCTCCTCGAGACGCTCGAAAACGCGGCGCATCGGCTCGGGCATGGAGTCGCATTATGCACGCCGGGCGACCCCCCTTGCCCCTCTCCGGCTGCGGCCCTAAGTTCACGGCCGACGGGTGGGAGGGACCGGCGATGACGATCACGATCGACACCGACACCTGCGAGGGCGCGGGGACCTGCGCTGTGGTCTGCCCCGAGGACGTCCTCGAGTTCAAGGACGGCCGCCCGCTGATCCTCAACAACCGGGCCTGCACCAACTGCTACATCTGCGTCGAGAACTGCGCCTCCGGGGCGATCGAGGTCGACTGATTCCCGGAGCCCCTCATTCCGGTCCGACCAGGGGCGCGATCGTCACCGGGATCGAGTCGGGCGCCGAGACCATCGCGCAGCTGTAGTCGCCGGTCCGCGGGTCGAACTCCCCCGTCCCCTTGTCCCGCACCTGAAGCGTCGCGGTGTACGTCCGCGCCGAGAGCCCCACGAGATACGTGCACACGGCCTTTGACCCGTCCGGCGGTTGCTTCTGGGGGACGCCGTTGTTCCCACAGCTCCAGACGTAGTCCGCGATGCCGCGCTGGTCGGGGTCGGACGACAACGTGCCGTCGAGAAGGACGTTGATGAGTTGCCCCGTCGACCCCGAAGCTTGGATCGACTCTCCCGCGATCCGAGCGACCGGAGGGACGTTGCCGTCACAGAGGTAGCCGACGATCTCGTACGCGGTGATCGCTGCGGAGGGGTACGGGATGGGTTGGCCCGACGCGAACATCTCGGGCGCGAGCGGATCGTCGGTGACCTGCAGCTGCACGCTCAACGCCTGCACGTTGGAGAAGATCCTGTCGAACACGGACACGCCCGGGCCCTCGATGACCAAGGGGTTGGGCGATCCCGAATCGGGATTGTTCGACGTGACGGTCCACCGGTACATCATGATCGGATCCGAGTCCGGGTCCGACGAGGCGTTGGCGTTGAAGAGCACCGGGAAACCGGCCGCCTGCCGACCCGCCGGAACCATCGCGATCACGGCGACCGGGGGAGCGGCTCCCCGGGGAGGAGCTCCGCCCCCGATCTCGACGCTCAGCAGCGCCGGCGCGAGCGACGCGCGCCCCTTCACCCCCACGGTGACGAAATAGGTCCCCGACTTCCAGTTCCCCTCGACGGGTGCGAGCCAGAGTGCGTAGCTCCCCCCCTCCTTCGCATCGAAGCACGCATCGCACGTCGCGGGGGCCAGGGGGCCCGCCTCCCACGGGGAGAACGCGGTGCGAACGTCGAAGTCGTCGAGCGCCAGTGCTCCGGCGAGGCGCGAGGACTGGATCTGGACGACGACTCGGACGGGACTGGCGTTTCCTTCCCCAGCCGGGATGCCGGGGGAGCTCTCGCAAGCCGGGAACGCCTGCGCGCACGCCGCGACGTCGACTTCGGCGTCGATCCACCCCGCGGCACTGGAGGTCACCGGGACGGGCGCGCTCGGCGGCCCCGAGGCCAGCGCCAGGGATGTCAGCACGGTCAGGATCATGGGAGTCCCTCCTCGCAGCGCATCTAGCTCGGAGATACCGGTCGGCCGCACGTCCGGCCATGCAATAAGCGCCGACGGATCGCCGCGATGCCGAGGTTGTGCGCCGCTGGGCCTCCGACTACGCTCCCCGCGTGATCGACGAGCTCGACCGACGCACCGACCTCGCCTCCGACCTCACCCGCCGCGCCCGCGCTGCGGGCGTCGGCCTGATCTGGCGCGCGCAGGCGCGGCGCACGTCCCGGGTCCTCGTCCAAAGCGGCCGCGCCGAGGAGACCGGCGTCTCGACCGCCTCCGGTCACGGCGTGCAGGTCGTCACTCCCGAAGGGTATACGGCGCTGGGAAGCCGCGACGACTTCGACCCCGGCGCGGCGGCGAACCTGCTCGATCGGGTGATCGGGATCGCCGCGCACGGCCCCGACCTCGGGCTCACCCGCGTTCCCGCGGCCTCCTCCGAGGCGCTGCGCGCGCGCGACGTCCCCGAAGGACTCGAGGCATTCGAGCGGCTCGACCTCGAGGCGGCGCGAAACCGGCTGATCGATCTCGAACGCGAGATCGCCTCGCGGGTCGAGGGCGTGACCCTGCGCCTGGCCTTCGGGACCGACCTCGACGGCTGGCGGGTCGTCCGCGACGACGGCACCGACGTCACCTTCGCGATGCCCCGCTGCACGATGCGGATGACCGCGTCCAACGAAGGGAGCGGCGACCGGCACTCGGTCGGCGCGTCGGTGTCGGGCCCCCTTCCGGACCTGCCGTGGAATGACGCGACGGTCGCGAAGTTCCTCGAGCGCGCGCTCGCCGCGGCACGGCTCGCCACCCGGCTTCCGGACGCGCCCAATCACCCCTCGGGGAGCTTTCCGATCCTCATGGACTACGCCCTCGCCAAGGGGCTCGCCCACGAGGCGTTCGGCCACGCCTCCGAGGCCGACGGCTTTCGTTCTTCGATCCTCGCGAAGGACGGGAAGTTCCGCGCGGGGGATCGCGTCGGTCCCGCGCACGTGTCGGTGATCGACGAGCCGGTGCGGGGTGACCACGCCTTCCAGCCTTTCAGCGCGAACGGCGTGAGACGGCGGCGCGCGACGATCGTCGACCACGGTCACCTGAAGGACGCGCTGACCGACGCGTGGACCTCGGCTTCCGCGGGGACCTCGCTCACCGGCGCCGAGCGCGCCGAGTCGTTCCGCAGCGCGCCCCTGCCGCGCATGACCAACATCCGCATCGAGGTGGACGCGCCGATCCCGGCCCCCGGCGCCTTCGAGGACTACGGCCCCGAGGAGGTCCGGGAGCTCCTGGCATCGGCCGGGATCTTCCGCCGCCACCCGGAAGTCGTGTTCCTTTCGGGATACTCCGGAGGCCAGGTCAACACCGTGACCGGCGACTTCGTCTTCAACTGCAAGTCGATCTACCGCCTCGGCCACTCGGGAGCCACGCTGTACAAGCCGGCGATCTTCTCGGGGTCGATGTTCGGCGCCCTCGGCGCGATCCGCGAGGCGTTCGGCCCCCTCGCCCTCGACGCGATCGGCACCTGCGGGAAGTGGGGGCAGAGCGTCCCGTCGAGCGGAGGCTCCCACTGGTTCGTTTTCCTCGAGCCGGAGCCCTCGGTCCGGCTCGGAGGGCGCTGAGGTGGCGACCGATCGGTTCGTCGAGGCCCTGGAGGCATCGGGAGCGAGGGCGTGGTCGATCTACACGACGTCCTTCCGGCGCCTGTCCCTCGGGACCAAGGACCGCGAGTCGGGAAACCCGCACGCCCCGTTCTCGGTCTCCGAAGGGCTCGCCGCCGCGTACAAGGTCGTCTGGGCCGACGGTCGCGTGAGCCGCGGTTCGCTCGAACGCCGCCAGATCGAGCTCGAGGTGGACGACGCGCTGCGTCAGGCGCGAAGCGCGGCGATCGACGACCCCGACGGCGCGTTCGTCCCCGAGCCATCGGAGATCCCGGATGTCGCGATCCACGCCCCCGAGACCGCGGCGATCGCTGCGGGGGAAGTCGAGCCGATCGCCGAGCGCCTCGCGTTCATCCGCAAGGTCGTCGTCGAGCGCGGCCTTCGGACCTGGAGCGGCTCGATCAGTGCGTCGGAGGGGTTGGGGCGGATCGTGACGTCGACGGGGATGGACGCCTCGGGGAAGGGCACGACCTTCGGCTGGAGCGCCGTCCTGGATGGGGAGCTCGGCGCCGGACGCGCGCTCCGCGTTCCGGAGTCGCGCGAGCTGTTCAAGTCGCGCGTGTTTCGGATCGTCGACACCGTCCTGAAGCTGCGCGAGCCCGCGGCCTCGCTCGCGGGCGGGCTCCAGCGCGTCCTCCTCCACCCCGACGTCGTCGAGGAGTACGTCCTCGGCACGTTGTTCTCGAACCTCGACGGCGCGACCGTCGCGCACGCGGAGGGAGCCTTTCGAAAGGAGCAGTTCGGGAGCGGCGATCCGGTCCTGCGCGAGGATCTCGGCCTGACGATCGACCCGTGGAAACCGCTCGGCCCGGGGTCGTATCGTTTCTCGACCGAAGGGGTCCCGTCGAAACCGACGACCCTGATCGACCGCGGACGCCTCGTGACGCCGATCCTCGACCTCAAGTACGGGCGTCGCCTCGGGATGGCTCCGACGGCGCACGCGTTGTCGATGGAGGCGGTCGCCTTCACCGCGGCGTCGGAGGTGCCGTACGAGGAGGCCGAGCGGGAGGCGGTCGCGCTGATCCTGAGCGTTCTCGGCGTGCACACCCAGGACACCGCCAGCGGCGATTTCTCGCTGTCGGCTCCGCAGGCATGGTCACGGAAGGGCGGGCGCGTGAAGGCCACGATCTCCGGGAACCTGTTCGCGCTCCTGCGTGATCCGGGGACGACGCTCGTCCGGTTCGAGGACGAGACGACGCCGGGGCTTCTCGTGACCTGCCGGATCGATCCGAGGTAGGCGCGTCCCTATCCCCCGGGACGTCCGCTTTCGATCGCCGCGGCGAGCTCCTCCGGCCGTTGCGAGCCGATCAGCAGGAGCGTGCCGTCCCGCAGCTCCAGCTCGACGCCCCGATCCCCGCTGACGTTGTAGGCCCAGCCCTTCGCCCCGATCCGGATCCCCCACCCTCCGTAGTCCCGGATCGGCCGGTACGTCACCGCACGCGCCGCGCGGACATCCCGGAGATCGACGATCCGCGGCTTCCCGTGGAACGGGAAGAACCGGTAGGTCAGCGTCGCGCCCTGGACTTCCACCCGCAGCCATGGGACGAGAAAGCTCACCGCGACGGTGACGCTCACCACGATGAGACTCCCTCCTGTGACCCTCGAGGGAGCGCTCCGCGCGGCAATCAACATCACCACGCCGATCAGGCCGGGGATGGCACCGAGGAGCATCCCCACACGACCCAGCGAGGACGAGCGGAAGGTCTGCGTCTCGACGAACGGCGCCATCGGGATCCTCCGACTCCTTGCCGGCGATCCTAGCTCCGGTATCCTCCCCTCCGTGCTTGACGATCGTCAGCCCGCCCGCCGCTCCGACCCCGTCGAACGGGCCGTGCGGACCTGCCCGAACTGCGGGAAGGAGCTCGCCGAGCGGAAGTGCAAGCTCTACTGCCCGGATCCCGCCTGCGGGTACTACCTGAGCTGCGCGGACTACTACTGACCCTCGCTTGACAGGTCCCCCGGGCCATCCCACAAGACCCCTCGTCGCGGCGCGGTTTTCCGCGAGACGGGAGGTGTGCGGATGCGAGCCGATCGGTTCACCCTGAAAGCCCAGGAAGCCCTGCAGGAGGCGCAGGCTTCCGCGGCCGGCTCCGGCCACGCCGAAGTCCGCCCGCTCCATCTCCTCGTCGCCGTCGCCCGCCAGAAGGAAGGAATCGTCGGCCCGATCCTGGAGAAGCTCGGGGCCGACCCGCGAGCCGTCGCCTCGGCGGCGGAGGAACGGCTCGAGTCCCTCCCCCGCGTGCAGGGACAGCCCGACACGCACGTCTCCCGGGCGCTCGCGGAGGTCCTGACGACCGCCGAGGCCGCCGCCAAGGAGTTCGGCGACGAGTACCTCTCGACCGAGCACCTCCTCCTCGCCATGGTCCGCGGAACCGGCGAGGCGGCCGAGATCCTGAAGAAGCTCGGGGCGACCCCCGACAACGTGCTGCACGCCCTGCGCGCCGTGCGCGGGTCGAGCCGCGTCACCGACCAGAACCCCGAGGACAAGTACCAGGCGCTTCGGAAGTACGCGCGCAACCTGACCGATCTGGCGAGGCGCGGGAAGATCGACCCCGTGATCGGCCGCGACGACGAGATCCGCCGCACGCTGCAGATCCTCGGCCGGCGAACGAAGAACAATCCGGTGCTCGTGGGCGACCCGGGCGTCGGGAAAACCGCGATCGTCGAGGGGATCGCCAAGCGCATCGCCGACGGCGACGTCGCGGAGTCGTTGCGCGACAAGGACGTCGTCGCCCTCGACCTCGGGGCCCTGATCGCGGGCTCGAAGTACCGCGGCGAGTTCGAGGACCGGCTCAAGGCCGTGCTCAAGGAAATCCAGGACGCCGACGGGCGCGTGATCCTCTTCATCGACGAGCTGCACACCCTCGTCGGGGCCGGCGCCGCCGAAGGGGCGGTCGACGCGGCGAACCTCCTGAAGCCCGCGCTCGCGCGCGGCGAGCTGCGCTGCATCGGCGCGACGACCCTCAACGAATACCGCAAGCACATCGAGAAGGACGCGGCGCTCGAGCGACGGTTCCAGCCGGTGATGGTGGGCGAGCCCTCCGTCGAGGACACGATCTCCATCCTCCGGGGACTGCGCGAGCGGTACGAGACCCACCACTCCGTGAAGATCCAGGACGCGGCGCTCGTCGCGGCGGCGACCCTGTCGCACCGCTACATCGCCGACCGGTTCCTCCCCGACAAGGCCATCGACCTCGTGGACGAGGCGGCGGCGCGCCTGAAGATGGAGATCGAGTCGGTCCCGACCGAGGTGGACGAGGTCCAGCGCCAGGTCACCCGCCTCGAGATCGAGCGGCAGGCGTTGAAGCGAGAGACCGACGCCCCTTCGGCGGAGCGCCGCGACAGGCTCGAGGGCGAGCTCGCCGACCTCCAGGAGCGGCTGAAGGGGCTGAAGGCCCGCTGGTCGTCCGAGAAGGAGGCGATCGGCCGGATCGGCGCGCTGAAGAAGAAGATCGAGGAGACGCGGATCGAGGCCGAACGCGCGGAGAAGGAGTCCGTACTCGACCGCGCGGCGGAGCTGCGTTACGGGATCGTCCCGAAACTCGAGCACGAGCTCGCGGACGAGAATGCGAAGCTCGCCGACCTCCAGCGGGACGGCGCGATGCTCAAGGAAGAGGTCGGGGAGGAAGACATCGCCGCGGTCGTGTCGAAATGGACCGGGATTCCGGTGGCGAGGATGCTCGAGGGGGAGGCGACGAAACTCGTCCACCTCGAGGACGAGCTGCACCGCCGGGTCGTCGGCCAGGACGAGGCGGTCGCCGCGGTCTCAACCGCCGTCCGCCGGGCGCGGGCGGGCCTCAAGGACCCCGATCGGCCGATCGGCTCGTTCCTGTTCCTCGGACCGACGGGGGTCGGAAAGACCGAGCTGGCCCGGGCGCTCGCGGCGAACCTGTTCGACGACGAGAAGGCGATGATCCGCCTGGACATGAGCGAGTACCAGGAGCGCCACACGGTCGCTCGGATGATCGGGGCCCCTCCCGGGTACGTCGGCCACGACGAAGGGGGCCAGCTCACCGAGGCGGTCCGGCGCAGGCCGTACACGGTGGTCCTGCTCGACGAGATCGAGAAGGCGCACGCCGAGGTCTTCAACGTGCTGCTGCAGGTCCTCGACGACGGGCGGCTCACCGACGGGAAGGGGCGCACGGTCGACTTCCGCAACACGATCGTGATCATGACCTCGAACCTCGGGTCGGACCTGATCCTCGAGCGCACCGGGGAGCGGCCGAACCTGCTCAAGGCCGAGCTCGAGGGGATGCTGCGCCGTTCCTTCCGGCCCGAGTTCCTGAACCGGATCGACGACGTGATCGTCTTCGGGTCGCTGACCCCGGACGACCTCCTGAAGATCGTCGACCTGCAGCTCGAGCGGCTGCGGGCGATCCTCGCCCCGCGCCGGATCGAGCTGGAGGTGACTCCGCAGGCCAAGCAGCGCCTGGCGGAGGCCGGTTACGACCCCGCCTACGGGGCGCGGCCGCTAAAGCGGACGATCCAGAAAATGATCCAGGACCCCCTGGCCCTGAAGCTCCTCGAAGGGTCGATCGCGCAGGGAAACGTCGTCGTCGCGGAGTCGAACGGCCAAGGGATCACCCTGACGGCTGGCGGCGTGACCGTACAATAAGCGGTCGGGTCGTCCGTTTCGCGACCCGGGGAGCGCGCGATGGCGATCCAGCGCTGGGATCCGGTCCGGGATCTGGTTCAGCTCCAGGAGCGGTTCAACCGCCTGTTCGACGACGTGCTCGCGCGTTCGGGAGCGGTGCGCGAGGCGGAGTCGGCGGCGCGCACCGGCTGGAGGCCGTCGACCGACGTGTTCGAGGAGCCCGCGCGGTACGTCGTGCGCGTCGACCTCCCGGGCGTCCCTCCGTCGGACGTCGAGATCGAGGTCGAGGAGACCGCACTGCACGTCCGCGGGGAGCGCCGGATGGACCTCGGGGTCCCGCGCGACGCGTACCTGCGCTCCGAACGGCCGCAGGGAGGGTTCGGCGTCAGCCTGCAGATCCCGGCGTCGGTCGATCGTGCGAGGATCGAGGCGGCCCACCGGGACGGGGTCCTGGAGATCGTCCTTCCCAAGCGGAAGGACGAGGGGCCGGCGCGGGTGAAGGTCGACGTCAAGTGATGCGGTGAAGGAAGGCATGAACGACACCAACGAGAAGGACGAGCCGACGATCAAGGTCGAGGACCGGCGTTTCTGGGCCCGGGGCGAGACCGACGAGCCCGAAACGCCTCCCGCGGCGAACCCCGAGCTCGAGGCCGCCCTCGCCCGCGCGGAGGCCGCCGAGAAGCGCCTGTACGACCTGAGCGCGGCGGTCACGCAGATGCGTCAGGAGCAGGAGGCGATGCGCCAGCGTGTCGAGCGCGACCTCGACCGGCGCGTCGCCGGCAAGTTCGGCGACGTCGTCGAGGGGGTCCTTCAGGCGCTCGACGACCTCGACCTCGCGATCGAGCACGCGAAGGGGAACCCCGCCGCGGAGGCCTTCGCGCACGGCGCCGCCATCGCGCGGGACCGGTTCGTCGCCGCCCTGCAGCGCGGCGGCGTCGAGCGTATGGACCTGGACGGCACGGAGTTCGACCCGAACGTCGCCGAGGCGCTCGCCGCCGAGCCGGTGGAGGACCCGTCGAAGCATCACACGGTCCTCCGGACGATGCGACCCGGGTACCGGCTCGGCGATCGGGTCCTGCGCGCGGCCCGCGTGATCGTGGGTCGCGCGTGAGTCGCTTCGGGCTTTACGTCCGCTTCACACGCCCGTTCACCCTGATGCCTCCGCTTCTGGGGGTGGTCTCCGGCGCGATCACCGCATGGGGATCGGCGTCGAACCCCCACGTCCTCGCGGGTCTCCCCCGCCAGTGGACCTGGAGCATCGTCTCGACGATCGTCCTCGGCTCGTTGTGCGCCGCGCTCCTCAACGCCGCCTCGAACGTCATCAACCAGGTCTACGACCTCGAGAACGACCGAATCAACAAGCCCGAGCGGCCGCTTTGCACCGGGGAGATCTCCGTGCGCGCGGCGTGGTGGTACTCGGTCGCGCTCTACGTCGTCGCCGTGCTCCCGACGTGGCTCGT
This sequence comes from Candidatus Polarisedimenticolaceae bacterium, assembly GCA_036376135.1. NCBI lineage: Bacteria > Pseudomonadati > Acidobacteriota > Candidatus Polarisedimenticolia > Candidatus Polarisedimenticolales > Candidatus Polarisedimenticolaceae > Candidatus Polarisedimenticolaceae bacterium. The sequence goes on from DASVAW010000159.1 coordinate 28,953, forward strand.
CGTGATCTGGCCCGCGCGGACGCTCGCCGAGAAGGCGGCCGCCGAGCTCCATCTGCACCAGTGTTTCTTCATCTACATCGCCGGGATGATCTTCACGTTCATCTACAGCGCGCCGGCGTGGGGTCGGACGAAGGCGAACGCGTTCCTCGCGAACCTCACGATCGCGATCCCGCGCGGTTGCCTGCTGAAGGTCGCCGGCTGGTCGATGGTCGCGTCGGTCTTCCACGTCGAGCCGTGGTTCATCGGGACGATCTTCTTCCTCTTCCTGATCGGCGCCGCGACGACCAAGGACTTCTCGGACATGAAGGGGGACGAGGCGGCCGGCTGCCGGACCCTTCCCATCCGCTACGGCGTGCGGAACGCGGCCCGGATGATCGCGCCGTTCTTCGTCTTCCCGTGGCTGCTGATCCCGATCGGGGCGTTCGTGCCCGATCCGTTCTGGCCCGACCACACGATCCTGACGGGAAACAAGGGGATGCTCGTGGCCCTGGGCGCGCTCCTGTCGGTCTGGGGGGCCTACACCGTCTACCTGATCCTGAAGAACCCGGACGACCTGGCCACGACCGAGAACCACCCGTCGTGGACGCACATGTACCTGATGATGATGGCGGCGCAGGTCGGGTTCGCCCTGGCGTACCTCGTCTAACCGGCCAGCCCCGCCAGCGCCAGCGCCACGAGACCGCCGACCACGGTGTTGGTGAAGTTGACGATCTCGTTGTCGATCAACTTGACCTTCTCGAAGGTGGCGCCGAGGAACGACTCGAGCGTCGTGCCCACGAACGCCGCCACCGCGACGATCCCGACCCCGGGCCCGTCGATGAGCCCGGTCGCCCACGCGACCGCTCCCACGACGAGCGAGCCGGCGATGCCGGCGAGCGTCCCCTCGAGCGAGACGGCGCCGTCGGTCCCCGCCTTCACCCGCTCGAGGGTCGTCACGAGGAAATGCCGCTTCCCGTACGCCTGCCCGATCTCGGAGGCGACGGTGTCCGAGGCCTTCGTCGCGAAGGCGGCGACGAGGGCGAGGAGGAATCCCTCGGGCCGGCCCGTCGCGACGGCGAGGAACGCGAACGCGAGACCCGCCGTCGTGTTCGCGAGGGCGTGTTTGGCGCTGCGCCGGCCGCCTTTCTCCTGGGCAATCCCGAGCGCCGCTTTCCTGGCGTAGCCGAGCTTCGTGCAGGCGGTCCCGAGCACGAAGAACGTGAAGAGCATCAGGAAGCCGCGCCAGCCCGAGAAGCCGTAGAGGAGCGTGCCGAGCATCCACCCCACGATCGCTCCGGAGGTGCCGACCCCGCGCGCGGCGAAAGCCGCGACCGCGAGGACGGCGTTGACGCCGGCGCCGACGAGCAGGTCGCGCGACATCGTGGGCCACGCGTCGACGAGGGCCTGCGGCTCGACGAAGGTCGCGGCCAGAAGCGTCGCCCCGCCCACGACGGGGACCAGGATGTTGTCGTCGATCCCGGTGCGCAGCGACTCCGCGACCCCCGCCGCGAGCGCCGCGGCGAAACACCCGCCCAGCAGCAGGATCGGATCCCAGTGCGGCTGCGCCGCGTCGAGGAACGACGCGCCGATCCACGTGACGGGCCGGCCGGCGGCGCCGTCGAGGGCGCCGTGCTGGACCCATCGCAGAAGCCACGCCGAGGTCGCGCCGCCCCAGAGAACGAAGGCGACGAACCCCGCCCAGGACTTGCCGGGGTTCCAGGGCAGTTTCGGCCCTCGCAGGATCGTCCCGGCGACCGCCGCCATCCCGTCGCCGAAGGCGATGAGCGCCCAGACGGCGGCGGCGAGCTCGAGCCTGTCGCGGAACACGACGAGCAACGCGAGCACGGCGGCGGGGTACAGGGCGATGCCGAGGGAGTACCCGCGGTCGCGCTCTCCCTCGCGCAGGAGCGCGCGTTTCGTCAGGCGATGGAGCAGGAACAGGTTGAACGTCAGCGCGACGAGCGCGCAGAGCATCGCCTGACCGGGCGTGAGCCAGCGCAGCAGCAGGGCGAAGCCGCCCATCGCGACGTGAACGGCCTTGCGGACGAGCTCCGTCCTCGATCCCGACACCGCATCCCCCCGTCCGGCGCGTCAGCTCCGCGGAAGCGCCCCGGTCTCGCGCAGCCACGCCACCGTGCGCGCCACGCCGTCCTCGAGCGGGCGCGCAACATACCCCAGCTCCCGGATCGCGCGCTCCGAACGGTACGCCCATTCGTGGCGGTAGATCTCGACTTCGCGCTCGGTGAGCTGCGGCTGGATTCCGAACCACGTCGCGCCGAGGCGCTGGAGCCTTCCGATCCCCGACGCCACGCCGTAGGGAATCTTGACCCTGGGGGGAGCGATCCCCGTCTCCCGGGCGAAGAGCGCGAACAGGTCGTTGAGCGTCCGGTTGTCGCCGCCCAGGACGTACGCCGACCCGGCGGCGGCTCGCTCGGTCGCCGCGACCACCCCGTGGGCGACGTCCTCGACGAACGCGAAGCACCAGCGACGATCGCCGGGGCCGAGCATCCCCGGGAGCTTCCCGCGCGCGTGCTGCAGGAGCGTGGCGACGACGTGGTTCCCCTCGGTCAGCGCCCCGGGGCCGTAGATCACGCCGGGATAGAGCCGGACGACGGGAAGCCCCGCCCCCGCCGCTTCGCGGGCGAGCCGGTCCGCGGCGAGCTTGGTGCGCTCGTAGTCGTTGAAAGGGCCGAGCGCGGGGCGGGGCGTGTCCTCGTCGAACTCGGTCCCGTCCGTGGGCCCGAGGGCGAAGAACGACGACACGTAGACGAGCTTCGCCCCGGTGGCCCGCGACGCGTCGAGGGCGCTCGAGAACCCTCCGACGTTCACGCGATCGAACTGCGACGCATCCCGCACCCAGACCTTGACCAGCGCCGCGGCGTGCACGATCGCGTCGCACCCGTCCGCGGCCTTCCGGAACGCGGCGGCATCGGTCGCGTCGCCGACGGCGGTCTCCGCCTCCGACGGTCGCGACGTCCAGCGCGACGGCTCGCGCACGAATCCACGCACCCGGTGCCCGGACGCCGCGAGCGCGGTCGCGACGCGCCCTCCCAGAAAGCCGGTGACCCCCGAAACCAGGATTCTCACTGTTGCGTCCCCCGCCAGTCGATCAGCTTGCCGATGCCGCGCAGGTCGATCGTGAAACGGAAATCGCGTCGCTCCGCACCCGTGAAGTCGCGCTTCAGGTACTCGGCCAGGAAGCCGCAGCACTGCAGGTAGTACTCGAGGCGCCACACCTGCTCGGGGATCTTCGTCTCCCCGGCTGGAGCGTCCGGGTTGAAGGTCCCCTCCACGTCGAATCGCACGCGGCCGTCCCAGAGCGTCGCCCCGGTCGCCAGGCGCATCTGCGTCGAATCGGCGGCACCCACCGCGAGGCCGGGGGTGCTCGTCAGCGTGAACGAACCCCGGAACGCGTCGCTCCGGTACGCGCCGGACAAGGAGAGGCTCCGGAGGCGGTCGTAGAGGATGTCGTACGAGGTGCGAAGGTCGAGACTCACGTTGGGGAGCGGGTTCAGCCGGCCGCTGAGCGCAACCGGCGAGCGACGCGACACCGACTCGTTGGAGCCGTCGCGATCGAGGTCGGCGAAGCTCAGGTCGTTGAGGAACGACCGGGTTTGCGAGATCTCCACGCTGGCGATCTCGACCGGCTCCTGCGGCGGCGGAGGCTCGGTCGCCGGCTGGAGCGCCTGCGCGGATTCGGAGGGGGGCGCGGCGGTATCGCTGGCCTCCCGCACGGGGCCCCCGGAGACGTCCGGAACGAGGATGCGCTCGCCTTCGTCCACCGGGGCCGGCGGACGGGAGCGGGGGCGCTGCGCGAACAGGCGCGAGCGCACGCCGTAGCTCACCTGGTCCAACGCCCCGATGAGACGATCGACCTCGTCGTAGACGAGGATCTCGGCGGAGCGATCGAAGGTCTCCTGGTGCGCGTACGTGACCCGCGGCTCGATGGTGTGTTTGTAGCGTTTGGAGAACTTCCCGCCCGGCTTTTCGATGATGCGGAACAGCTTCGGCCCGACGAGCTCGATGCCGCCCCCCGCGACGAATCGCGACAGGCCGGTGTCGAGGACCTCGATCGGATCGTCGGCGTCGGTCGGCGGCGTCTGGCTCTGCGTCCAGTGCGTCATGCGGATGTTGACGCTCGGGTTGATGTCGAGCCAGGGAAAAGGCGAGAAAGGGGCCGAGAGGGTCGGGAACAGGTCGCCGCGACGGTAGTCGGCGTCGATCCGGTCCGATCGCTGCTGGATGCTCGCGACCGAGGCCTCGTAGGTGAAATAGAGCGGCGTCCGCCCGAGCCTTCGGCTCCTGCCGCGCCATTCGATCTCCGGGAACGTCTGCTGGACCTTGCTCGTCTCGACGCAGACGACCCCGTCGCACTCCTGGAACAGCTGCTCGCGGCGCAGCTCGCGCACGTTGATGCTGGTCCACGCGCCGTTGCGGGAGAACTCCAGGCGCCCCAGGATCGTCGGCGACGACACGAGGTTGATCGAGCTCTCGTAGTCGTTGTAGAAGTCGAAGTCGCTGATCTGGTTGACGTCCGCGACCATGCGGAAGCCGTTGAGGAAGGTCTGCGTCTGCTGGTAGCTCCACTTCCACCGCGCCTCGCCGGAGACCTGGTCGTCGATGTAGAACCCGGCGACGTCGAGGTCCCCGGAGGGGTTCGGCTTCGCGCGGAACCTCCCGCCCCCTCCGAACCCGGCCCGGGTGTAGTACTCGCCCGTGAGCGTCAGGTCGGCGCTGTCGCCCAACGGGATGAACAGCGACTGGCGGTAGACGTTTCCCCGATTGAGCGTCGATCCGAAGTCCGGGAACAGCAACCCCGCGGCGCGATCGCTCTTCACGGGCCAGAGGAAATACGGGAGGTAGACGAGCGGGAGTTGCTTGGCGCGGAACCGGACGTTGCGCATCCGCGCGTAGCGCTCGAGCCGGACGTCGGCGTGGGAGATCGCGATCGACCAGTAGGGGGTCGGCTGCGTGCAGGTCGAGATCACCGCCGTCTCGAGCAGGACGCGGTCTTCCCCTTTCTTGGTCACCCGGCGCGCGGTGAAGAAGAACTCGGCGCGCCCGGCGTTCGACTCGGGAACGAACTGGCCGCTCGCGTCGTCGATCGTGCCGTCTCCGGACTCGAGGTCGTAGTCGAGGCGGGCGCCGGCGATCCGGTTGCGCTGCCACACCACGAGGACGTTCCCCTCGCCGACCGCGTTCTTCCCCGCGACGCGGATGCGATCGGCCTGGACCCGCGTTCCGTTCTCCTTCACGGTGATCGTGACGTCCCCTTCGGCCTCGTAGCTCCGGTCGGCGCTTTCCCGGATCGAGCGCGCGCAGAGGTCGACCCCTCCTTCGAGGGTGACCCGGGCGAACGCCGCGGGACACGCAGGTTCGAGCGCCGTGGCCTGCGCCCGCACGACGTCGGCCGCGGCGAGGACCGCGCCGAGCGCCAGGACCAGCCGGAGCGCCCGGGCCATCAGAACTGGTCCAGATACGGGAGGAACGCGGCCTCGGCATCGAGCAGGTCCGCGGTCGGGGAGGTCGCGTCCAGCGCCCGGAGCATCGGGACGGCGCGCATCCTCGCGACCTGGCGCAGCCCCCATTCGGGAACGAGGGCCGCCTGGGAGCGGGGGATCCAGCCGAAGACCCTGCGCAGCCCGCGCGCGCGCGCTTCGGCCGCGGCAACGCGCAGCAGCTGGGCGAGGGTGTCCGGATCCGCGTCCACCGCACCCGCCTCCCGGAGTTCCCACTCCCCCTCGCCCTCGACGGCCACGACGTACCCCGCGAAACGTCCGTCCCGTGTCGCCACGCGGTACCGGCGGCTGAGGTCCGAACCGTCGAACCGCGCGAAGTACGAGCGCGCGCGTTCCAGCAGGAACCGCCAGTGCGCGAGATCGCGCAGGACCGCGATCGGCCGCGTGGCGCACCACGCGTCGTGCGCCTCCGCCACTGCGGGAAGGTCCTCCGGCAGCATGGGCCTGAGCGACCAGCCGACCAGTCCCCTCGGGGCGCGGGCGAGGGTGCCGTGCGCCTCCTCGGCGGGGAGCTCCCGGAAACCGAGCGAGGCGTAATAGCCGGTTCCGATGTCCGAGAAGAGCATCGCCGGTCCGTCGCCCGCGGCGGCGGCCTCCTCGAGGACACGCATCAGCATCGCGGCCGCGTGCCCCCGGCGGCGACGCGCCCGGGGGGTGAAGACGGCACCGATCGCACAGGCCCGACGGGTCCGCCCCCGCAGGCGCACGCGCGGGCGGTACAACTTCATGCTCGACAGGATGGGACCGTCCCCTTCCGTCCAGACGAGGAACCGGAGGTGGTCCCGGCCCCAAGCGGTGCGCCGCAGGTCCTCCCAAAGGCCGTGATAACCGGTGAAGTCGAGACCCGCGCCCCACAGCGCGTGCGACTCTTCATAGACGGCTTCGATCTGGTCGGAGCGGGCGACGTTGAGGGTCGGCACCCGCCTAGTTTACTCGGCGCCCTCGCGGGGGCACCGGCAACGGGAAAGTCGCCGATTGCACGCGAAGCAGTAGCCGTGACGCTCGAAGTACTCGACCATCTCCTGCTGCCACGCGTCGAGGATCGACAGCCGGTCCAGGACGGTCAATTGTCCGGACACGCTGGTGTCGCCCAGCCAGCCGCGCATGTTCGACAGGGAATCGTGGTACGCCTGCCGGAGCCGGAAGATCTCGGGATCGAGTTCGATCACGGCGTCAATGTACCGAGAGGCGCGCCGCGGCTCCAGACATTTCGCGGACCCGTGCGGCCCCGGTGCAGCGGCCACGCCGACTGTGGATTACCTGTGGAAACCGGCGCGAAACGGAAGATCCCCCCTGTGGACGGCCTGTGGATACGAAACCACGGCGAAGGCATCAACCCCTTATCTAGCAAGGGCTTGGAGGGGTGCTTGCGTTATGCACATGCGCATGTCGCGGCCGCCGAACGGGGCCCAGGACGTTTTCCACAACAAAAAGGCCGGGGCGTGAGCCCCGGCCTTCGTTGCAGTCGATGGGTCGTGGGGTTACCCCAGGAACTCGCGCAGGTCCTTGCACTCCTGAGCCTGCTGGATCTTCTTCAGCGCCGTGGCTTCGATCTGCCGCACCCGCTCGCGGCTGAGGCCCATCACGCGGCCGATCTCCTCGAGCGTGAACGGCATGTCGCGTCCGATGCCGAAGCGAAGGCGGATGATCTCGATCTCCCGCGGGTTCAGCACGCGCAGCGTCGCCTCGATCTTCTCGCGGAGCTCCCGATCGACCGTCTTCTCGAGGGGAGACGGGGCGTTCGGGTCGGCGACGAAGCGAAGCAGGCTCGGCGCGTCGTCGTCCGCGGAGAGCTCGTCGAGCGCCTGCGGCTCCTGGACGACGCCGAGGATCTCCTCGACCTTCGCGACCGGCATCCGGAGCTTCTTCGCGATCTCCGGCGGGGTCGGCTTGCGGCCGAGAGTCTCGCCGAGCTCCCGGCTGACGCGGGCGATCTTCTTGATCTTCTCGTTGACGTGCACCGGAATGCGGATGATCCGCGCCTTGTCCGCGATCGCCCGCTCGATGGCCTGCTTGATCCACCAGTACGCGTACGTCGAGAACTTGTTGCCGCGCTCGTATTCGAACTTCTCGACGGCCTTCATCAGGCCGATGTTCCCCTCCTGGATCAGGTCCATGAAGGAGATCCCGTGGTTCAGGTACTTCTTGGCGATGTGGACCACGAGGCGGAGGTTCGCCAGGATCAGCGCGTCACGGGCATGGTCGACGTGGCGCTTGTGCTCGCGCCCCTCGCGCAGGACCAGCGAGACCTTGGGCTCGCGGTGCTCCCGCTCGTACCGGACGAGCCGGCCCCAGAAGGTCTCGAGGTCGTCGAGCGGCCACTCGCGCCCGCGCTTGGGACCGTCCTGGTCCCCTTCGAGCACGTAGTCCCGGACGTGTACGGGGAGCTTCACCGCGAGCTTCGCGAGCCCCTCACGCCCCTCCTGAAGCTCACGCGCCAGGGCGACTTCCTTGTGCTCGTCGATGAGCGGGGTCGCACCCATCTCCCGCAGGTAGATCGGGAGGATCGCCGCCGTCGGACGATCGGTTTCGGTCGCCGGAGCGTTCTTCCGCCGGCGGGCGGCCCTCTGCGCGGCCTCGATCTCGGCCTGCGCCTCGGCCACCGCGTCCGCGGCGTTCGGGTCGAACTCGACCATCTCGTCCAGTGTCATCTTGCGCGCCATGAACTCTCCGAAAGAAAAATACCGATTCGGGACTCCAAACCAATGAAAGATCCGCGCCAGCCCGGTCCACGGGCGAACCACGTCCAACGGTGTCGGAAAAACGGCGCGAACGTGATGGAATTCCCGAACTCCCCCGTGCCGCGTCGATGTCGCTGTCACCGCATCGCGCGCAATTAACCACTCCAAGTTGGCCGAGTTACAGCGCTCGCGCGAAAAGTGCGCCGTTGTGACGTGTCCCGTTCCCTCCACGTGTGCTACGGTGCGCCGTTTCCCGAGGAACGGATGCGTACCGTCCGCGTGGCCTTGGCCCAGATCGCCCCGAAACTCGGGGACCTTCCAGCGAATCTCGCCCTCCATCTCGACTTCGTGCGCAGGGCCCGCCGTGAACGGGCGCAACTCGTGGTGTTTCCGGAGCTTTCCCTCACGGGGTACCTCCTCCGGGACCAGGTTCCGGAGGTGGCGGTGCGGCTCGACGACCGTCGCCTCACCCCGCTCCTCAAGGCCTCGAACGGAGTCGACATCCTCTTCGGCGGCGTGGAGGAGGCAGATGGGCACCGGTTCCACAACGCCGCCGTGTACCTCTCGAAGGGACGGGTCGTCCACGTCCACCGCAAGGTCTACCTCCCCACGTACGGGATGTTCGACGAGGGTCGCGACTTCGCGGCCGGGGACCGCATCCGGTCGTTCGACGCTCCGTTCGGACGCGCGGGCTCTTTGATCTGCGAGGATGCCTGGCACCCCTCGACGGCCTGGCTTCTCGCCCTCGAGGGTGCGGAGATCCTGTTCGTCCAATCGGCGGGCCCCACCCGCGGGGCGCGCAAAGGGCGCGGGGTCACGAGCGTCGGGGTCTGGAACGACCTCGTCCGCGTGACGGCGCAGTTCCAGACCGCGTTCGTCGTGTACGTCAATCGCGTCGGGTATGAAGACGGTCTGAACTTCGGGGGCGGATCGATCGCCGTCGACCCGTTCGGCCGCACGGTGACCTCGCTCGACGCCCTCGATCCCGGACTCGCGGTCGCGGAGCTCGACGCCGAAGTCCTCCGGCGGGCGCGCACCGCTTACCCCCTGCTTCGCGACGAGAACCTCGACCTCGCGTGGCGGGAACTGGACCGCATCCGAACCGAGCGATACGCCCTGCCCGATCGCGAGGCACCGGCCGAACCGTCCCCGCTCCGACGGCGATCGCTTCGCCGATGAACGTCGCTCCCGAGCCCGACCTCACGATCGACCCCGAGGCGAGCTGCCGGATCCTCGAGGGATTCCTGGCGTCGGAGATCCGGCGGACGGGGGCTCGCCGCGCGGTGTTCGGCCTCTCGGGGGGGCTCGACTCCGCCGTGGTGGCGCACCTCGCCGTGCGGGCGCTCGGCCCCGCCGCGGTCACCCCGGTGCTCCTCCCCTACCGGAGCAGCAGCGCCGCATCCGTCCACGACGCCGAGAAGATCGTCGCGCAGCTCGGCGTGGTCGCGGAACGCGTGGACATCTCGCCGATCGTCGACGGATTCCTCGCGACCACCCCCTCCCCCGGAAGGCTGAGGCTCGGAAACGCGATGGCGCGCGCGCGCATGATCGTGCTCTACGACCGGTCGGCGGAGCTCGGCGCGCTCGTCGTGGGGACGAGCAACAAGACGGAGCTCCTCCTCGGATACGGGACGCTGCACGGGGACCTCGCGAGCGCCCTCAATCCGCTAGGGGACCTCTACAAGACGCAGGTCCGACAGCTCGCCGCCTGGCTCGACGTGCCCGCGTCCATCCGTCGGAAGCCCCCTTCCGCCGACCTCTGGCCCGACCAGTCGGACGAGGACGAGCTGGGGTTCTCCTACGGGGACGTCGATCAGGTGCTCGCGCTCCTCGTGGACGGGCGTCTCGGCCGCGACGCGATCGTGAAGCGCGGCTGGGACCGGAAGTTCGTGGACCGTGTCGAGCGTCTGCTGGTCCGGATGCAGTTCAAACGCCGCCCGCCGGTCATCGCGAAGGTGTCGACCCGCTCCCTGGGGTGGGACTTCCGCTACCCGAGGGACTGGCGAACGTGATCCCGGCGGCCTCGAGGTGGCATCCCCTGCACCCCTTGATCACCCCGTAGAAGTGCGGTCCGAACGCTTCGAGGTCGCCTCGCGCCGCGAGCTCGCGGGCGAGATCGAGCTGTCGGTGGAAGGCGAGATCGAACGTCACCGTCTTCTCGCCGAAGTCGGCCTTCGCGTCCTGGTCGATGCGACGGCAGGCGGCCTCGATGCGATCGAGCGCCGCTCGGGTCCCGTTCGCGTCGTTCCGGAGCAGCGCGTCGAGGGCCGCTCCCATCGCGCGCTGCATCGCTTCGGCGTCCTCATGGAGCCGGCGGGGCGCGGGCGGATCCCCGGCGAAGGACGCGAGAACGCCCAGGAGCAACGCGGCGGCGACGGCGGTCTTGCGCATGGACGGGGCCTCCGGAACGAGCGTCGAAGATACGCTAGGCTGCATCTTGGCGCATCCGGTCCGGAGGTTTCTTGAGCGGCACGTTGCACGTGGTGGCCACCCCGATCGGGAATCTGGACGATCTGTCCCCCAGGGCCGTCGAGACCCTGCGGCGGTGCGCGAAGGTCGCCTGCGAGGACACGCGCCGCACCGGCGGCCTCCTGGCGCGGTTCGGCGTGGAGACGCCGATGCTCTCCCTGCACAAGTTCAACGAGGCGGAGCGCATCGAAGCGATCCTCGGGCTGCTCGCGGAAGGGCGGGAGGTGGCGCTGGTCTCCGACGGCGGCACGCCGGGAATCTCGGATCCCGGTGCGTGGCTCGTGCGCGCCGCGATCGAAGCCGGACACCGCGTCTCGCCGGTCCCCGGCCCCTCCGCCGTCGCCGCGCTCCTCTCCGCGGCGGGCCTTCCCGCCGACCGCTACGTCTTCGACGGGTTCCTCCCCCCCCGGGAAGGGGAGCGCCGGCGCCGGCTCCGCGAGTTGCGAGCGGAAACGCGAACGGTCGTGGTGTTCGAAGCGCCCCACCGCCTCCGCGACGCGCTTCGCGACGTCGCGGAGGTCTTCGGTGGACGAACGATCGTCCTCGGGCGGGAGCTGACGAAGATCCACGAGACGATCCTGCGGGCGAGCGCGTCCGAGCTTCTGGCGAGGCTGGGGGACGGCGACATCCTCGGGGAGGTCGTCCTCGCGATCGCGGGCCACGAGGTGCTCGGCGACGGCCCTTCGGGCGAGGACGAATCGGCCGCCCGGATCCGTGCCGTCTGGTCCGCCGCGTGCGCCGCGACGGCCGACCGTCGTGCGTCGCTGAAGGCGGCCGCGAAGGAACTCGGGCTCAAGCGCGCCGAACTGCAGCGCCGGCTCGCCGAGCTCGGCGAGCGCTGACCGCGCGGTCAGGACACGACGGGGAGCCCGTCGGGAGGTCCGCCCTCGGGGGTGGGGCCGTTTTTGATCGAACACCCGGAGCAGCCGCTTCCCTTCTTGGCGGGGCGGGCGTCCGGGTCGTACTCGTACTTCAGACAACACATCAGGCGCCCGCACATCCCGGAGATCTTGGACGGATTGAGCGAGAGGCCCTGCGACTTCGCCATCTTGATCGAGATGGGGTCGAACTTCTTGAGGAACGAGGAGCAGCACAGGGAGTGGCCGCAGGGACCCATCCCGCCGCGCATCCCGGCGTCCTCGCGGTCGCCGATCTGCCGCAGCTCGACCCGGGTGTGGAATCTCGCGGCAAGGTCGCGGACGAGATCGCGGAAGTCCACGCGCCCCTCGGCGGTGAAATGGAACGTGAGCTTGCGCCCGTCGAGCTGCTGCTCGACCTTTCCCAGCTTCATGGCGAGGCGGCGCTCGGCGATCCGCTCGCGGCAATACGCCGTCGCATCGCGCTCGGCGATCGATTTGCGTGAGAAGGCCTCTTCGTCCTCGACGGTCGCGCGCCGCAGCAGGCGCGGAAGGCGGGCGCCCGGCGCATAGTGGGGATTGGCGAGCACGGGGGCGACGACCGTCCCGAATTCGACCGTCCCCTCGTGGTCGACGAGGCAGGACTCCCCCACCTCGAGCTCGTGACCGGCGGGATCGCACGGCCGCGGCCGGACCGACGAAGCGAGGCGGACCGTGATGACATCCATCGGGTGTGGCTCCGCGCGGACTATACCGCGTAGACTCCGCGATCCCGCAGCAATCACGACTCGGAGGACCGATGACCGCCGCCCGGGACCGCTCGAAGGAGAAGGAGGAGCCCACCCTCGCCCGGAACCGTTCGGCCTCCCACGAGTACCACCTGCTCGACCGCTGGGAGGCCGGGATCGTGCTGAGCGGCCCGGAGGTGAAGTCGGCGCGGGCGGGACAGGTCAATCTCAAGGGGGCCTACGCCCGGGTGCGCGACGGCGAGATCTTCCTCCTGGATGCGCATTTCAGCCCCTACGAGCAGGCCCCCGCCTCGACGCTCGACCCCACGCGGGACCGCAAGCTCCTCCTGCATGCGCACGAGATCCGCAAGATCGAGAAGGCCGTCGCCGACGAGGGCACGACCCTCGTGCCCCTGCGCCTCTACGCCAGAGGCGGGCGCATCAAGGTCGAGCTCGCGCTCGGGAGAGGGAAGAAGGGACCGGACAAGAGGGACGCGATCCGGGAGCGCGACGTCAAGCGGGAGATGGATCGGGAGCGGGGCGCCCGTCGCGTGAAGTGACGGGCACGCTCAGGGCGCGACGCCCGGCTTGAGCACCAGCTGCTTCAGCTCGGCGCTGTTCCCGGCGGCGTCGGCCTGGACCAGGACCGCCGCGTTCGCGCCCTGGGTCGCGGGGATCTCGATCGACGCCTCGACCGTCCCGTCGGCGCCCGTGGCCCCGGAGAACAGCTCCTTCGGTTTCTCGCGGGTCGTCAGCAGCTTCACGACGATCTTCGCGCCCGCGACCGGCCGATCGGAGGCCTCCGCGATGACGCGGAACCGGAGGGTGGGCTTCGTGCCCTCCTCGAGCGCGGGTTGCCCCTCGATCTCGAGGCGGATCTGCTCGAGTCCGACCTCGCGCGAGAGGAAGTCGAGCACGACGTCGTCGAGGCTTCGGTTGGTGATGATGTTGTAGCCGAACGGCTTCGGCCCCTCCGGATCGAACCGGCCCGAGACGATCTCCCGGATGAGCGCCTGGTGTTGCGCCTCCATCCGCTTCTGGACCTCCGCCTCGGGAACGGTGCCGCCCCGGACCAGCTCCGCGTAGGAGTCGCGCCGCGTCGTCACGATCTCGCCGCCGGTGTACACGAGGCTCTCGATCGTCGGGTTGGACGCGCCCTTGTCCTCGGTCTGGACGTGGAAGACGCGGCCGTCGTACTGGACGTCGGTGTTGTAGCCCGTGATCATCGCGGCGAAAGGTATCGGCGCGGCGGAAGAGGTGTCAAGCGCGCGTTGGGGCCGGGAACTTCCCCGGCCGGCGGCCGTATACACTGCGCATTCGCTGCAGGAGGAGGGACTCCCATGGACCACGCCGTCGCCATCCGCGACGTCGTCAAGACGTTCGGTGAGCACCGCGCCGTCGACGGGGTGTCGTTCGACATCCCCCGGGGCTCGACGTTCGGCCTGATCGGGCCCAACGGCGCCGGAAAGACGACGACGATCCGCATGATCCTGGACATCATCCGCCCCGACTCGGGGGAGGTTCGCGTACTCGGCAAGAGCCACGGCGACGGCGTCCGCCGTCATGTGGGTTACCTCCCCGAGGAGCGCGGGCTCTACCGCAAGATGAAGGTCCTCGACATGCTCGAGTTCGCGGGGACCCTTCGCGGCGCCCGGCCCCCGGCCGCCCGGAAGGAAGCCTCCGAGTGGCTCGAGAAGCTCGAGCTCCAGGGGTGGGCGCAGAAGAAGGTCGAGGAGCTCTCGAAGGGGATGCAGCAGAAGGTGCAGTTCATCGGCGCCGTGCTCGGAAAGCCGGAGCTGCTCATCCTCGACGAGCCGTTCTCGGGGATGGACCCGGTGAACCAGAACACCTTCAAGAACGCGATCCTCGAGCTTCGGCGGTCGGGCGCGACCGTCCTGTTCTCCACCCACCAGATGGAGACCGCGGAGCGACTCTGCGACTCCATCGCGTTGATCGACAAGGGAGCGCTCGTCCTCTACGGGCCGCTCGCGGAGGTCAAGGCGGGTTTCGGCAAGAACTCGGTGCTCCTGGAGTTCGAGGGAGACGCCACCTTCCTCGGCAGGACCCCTGGAGTCTCGAGCATCGACGATTACGGCCGCTGGGTCGAGATCCGCCTCGAGACGGGGGCCGATCCCCAGGCGATCCTGCGCGCCGCCGCGGAGCGCCTGCGCATCCTGAAGTTCGAGATCGTCGCGCCGACGCTGCACAACATCTTCATCGAGAAGGTCGGCGCGCAGAAGGACACGGTCCTCGAGAGGGTCGGCGATGCATAACATCCTGATGATCGTCCGCCGCGAGTACCGCGAGCGGGTCCGCAAGCCCTCATTCTGGATCGGCACCCTCCTCTTCCCGACCCTGATGATCGGGATGATCTTCGCCCAGCTCGGGTTCGCGATGCTCGAGTCGCAGGAGACGCTGCGCATCGCCCTCGTGGACCAGACGGGCCGCCTTCACGCCGCGGCGGACCTCGCTCTGGCCGACAACAAGCTGAAGAACGGCGAGCGTCAGTACGAGCTTCTGCAGGAGTCGGTGGAGGGCGGCGCGGAAGCCGCGTTCCAGCGCTTGCGCCCCAAGGTCCTCAGCGGCGAGCTGTTCGGCGTCCTGACGGTCGGCGAGAACATCGACGCCGACGACAACGTGCACTACTACACCAAGAACGTCGGCAACGCCGACGCGACGAGGGACCTCGAACGGGCGCTGTCCCGGGCGTTGCTGGAGCTGCGCATCGAGCGAGCCTCGTTGAGCGTGACCCCGGACCAGATCGCCAAGCTCACCAAACGCGTCGAGGCCCAGACCGTGCAGGTCTCCGAGGAGGGGGAATCCAGACGAGGCTTCTTCTCGGCCTATTTTTCCACCTTCATTTTCGTTCTGCTCCTCTACATGTCGCTCCTGATCTACGGGATCATGATGCTGCAGGGCGTCCTCGAGGAGAAGTCGAGCCGCATCATGGAGGTCCTGCTCGGATCGGTTTCCCCGACCGAGCTGATGACCGGGAAGATCCTCGGGATCGGCGCCGTCGGGCTCACGCAGGTCCTCCTTTACGCGCTGACGGCGGGTGCCGCCCGCGCATGGATCCTGGCGCGCGGAGCCGGCGGCGACATGCAGGGCTTCGTGGAGGGTTTCAGCCCCCTCAAGCTCGTCTTCTTCGTGTTGTTCTTCGTCCTGGGCTACTTCCTCTACGTCTCGCTGTTCGCGGCCATCGGTTCCGTCTGCAACTCGATGGAGGAGGCGCAGAACCTCCAGACTCCCGTCGTGATGTGCCTCGTGATTCCGATGATCGCCACGTTCCTGCTGCTCAAGCAGCCGGACTCGACGGCGTCGATCGTGTTCTCCCTGATCCCGATGTTCACCCCGATGGTCATGTTCATGCGGATCATGGTCCTGACCCCGCCGTGGTGGCAGATCGCGCTCTCGCTCGTGCTCATGGTGGGAACGATCTGGCTGGTCTTCCGCGGCGTCGCGAAGGTCTTCCGCATCGGCGTGCTGATGTACGGGAAGCGCCCGACGATCCCGGAGATCTTCCGCTGGGCGCGAAGCTGATCGACAACGTCGGGCGCGGGCCGGAGCCGCCTCCTCGAAGTCTCCGGCCCGCGTCCGGCGGCTTCAGCCGCCGGCGCCGAGGGTCCCGTTCCCGCACCGGTCGGCCGGAAGCACCATGCTCCGCGCCGCGCGCCCCGGACAAGCGCAAGGGTCCGGCCAGATCGGAAGGCGCGCCGCCGCGCTCCCGGCGCCCGAGGAGCGTCCGCCGACGGACGTGAACGGCGTCCGCGCGTACCCGCGTTGCTAGAATGCGCGACCGCATGTCGACCAAAACACGCACCGTCCGCGCGCGCTCCCCGCAGGCCGCCCTTTTCGGCGGCGGCGCCGTCGCCGAGGCCCCCCTCGCGCCCGCTCCCCCTCGCCCGTCCCGAACCGCGCGCACCGCCGAGAACGCAGACTCGATGGCGGCCCGGCAGCGGGACATCTCGATCGCCGAGTTCTTCACGAAGAACCGCCACCTCCTCGGGTTCGACAACCCGCAGAAGGCGCTCCTCACGGCGGTGAAGGAGGCCGTGGACAACTCGCTCGACGCCTGCGAGGAGGCGGGGATCCTCCCCGACCTCGACGTCGAGATCCACGAGATCAGCGAGAGCCGATACCGCATCGCGATCGAGGACAACGGCCCGGGAATCGTGCGCCAGCAGATCCCGAAGATCTTCGGCAAGCTCCTCTACGGCTCGAAGTTCCATCGCCTCAAGCAGCAGCGCGGCCAGCAGGGGATCGGGATCTCGGCCGCGGGCATGTACGGGGTGCTCACGACCGGGAAACCCGTGCGGGTGATCTCGCGCGTCGGGAGGAACAAGCCCGCCCATCTCTTCGAGATCGCGATCGACACGCAGAAGAACGCTCCCGTTGTCCACAAGGACGTCGAGATCGACTGGCTGAGGGAGCACGGCACGCGCGTGGAGATCGAGATCGAAGCGGTCTACAAGAAAGGCCGCCGCTCGGTCGACGACTACGTCGAGCAGACCGCGCTCGCGAACCCGCACGTGCGCCTGAAATACGTCGCCCCGAAGGAGGAGCCGCGGATCTACGACCGGGTCACGCAGGAGCTGCCGGTCGAATCGAAGGAGATCAAGCCGCATCCCTACGGGATCGAGCTCGGGATTCTCCTCAAGATGCTCAAGGAGACCGAAGGCAGGACGGTCCGCGCCGCGCTCCAGAGCGATTTCTCGCGCGTGAGCCTCTCGGTCGCCGACGAGATCTGCTCGGTTGCCGGAGTCTCCCCGGACACGAAGCCCGCGAAGCTCTCCCCCGCGCAGGTGGAGGCGGTATTCCGCTCGATCCCCAAGGTCAAGATCATGGCGCCGCCGACGGCGTGCCTCTCCCCCATCGGCGAGGACCTCCTGGAAAAGGGCCTCGCGACGCGCGTGCAGGCCGACTTCGTCACCGCGGTCACGCGGCCTCCCGCCGTCTACCGCGGGAACCCGTTCCAGGTGGAGGTCGGGCTGGCCTACGGCGGGGGGCTCCCCGGCGACGAGCTGATCGAGGTCTTCCGCTTCGCGAACCGCGTCCCGCTCCAGTACCAGCAGTCCGCCTGCGCGATCTTCAAGTCGGGCCTCGCCGTCGACTGGAAGAACTACGGCCTGCAGCAGTCGAAGGGAGCGCTCCCGACCGGCCCGATGATCCTCTTCGTGCACATCGCGTCGGTGTGGGTGCCGTTCACGTCGGAATCGAAGGAGGCGGTCGCCTCGTACCCCGAGATCGTCAAGGAGTTGCGGCTGGCGCTGATGGAGGCCGGCCGGCGCCTGGGCTCGTTCGTTCGCCATCGCCGCCGGGTCGCCGACGAGGAAAAGAAGCGCTCCTACATCGAGAAGTACATCCCGCACATCGGGGACGCGCTCCAGCAGATCCTCGGCTTCAACGACGCGCACAAGAAGCGCACGATCGAGGACCTGAAGACGATCCTCGAGCGCACGCGGAAGCTGTAGCGAACGGAACGGGGGGCGTTCCGTTCACAAGAGCCCTCCCGCCACGCGCTCCCATTCGTCGTAGAGGCGGGAGAGCTTGGACTCGACCTCGGCCTTCTCGCGCCCCACGGCCTTCGCCTTCTCCGGGCTCTCGTAGACCGCGGGATCCGTCTGGGACGCCTCGAGCTCCTTCAGGCGCGCCTCCAGCTTCGCGATCTCCCCTTCGACCGGGGCGAGCTTCGCCTCGGCGGCCTTCTTCTCGCGGTAGCGCCGGTTGCGCTCCTCCGCCTCGAGCCGCTTCGCGTCGCGCTCCGCGTCGCGGTCGCGCTTCGCGCCCCCCGCGCCGTCTTCCGCGCCCTCCGGTGCGGCCGTCGGACGTTCCAGGAAGGTGTCGTAGTCCCCGGGGTAGAGATCGATCGTCCCGTTCCCGCAGGCGGCGATCGACGTCGCGATTCGGTTGATGAAGTAGCGGTCGTGAGAGACGACCACGAGCGTGCCGCCGAACTCGTCGAGCGCCTCCTCGAGGACCTCGCGGCTGCGCAGATCGAGATGGTTGGTCGGCTCGTCGAGGAGGAGAAGGTTCGACGGGCGGATCAGCATCTTCGCGAGCGCGACCCGCGCCTTCTCCCCCCCCGACAACACGCCGACGAGCTTGTCCACGTCGTCGCCCGAGAAGAGGAAGCGGCCGAGGATCGAGCGCAACCGGGTCCGCGTGTCCTCGGAGGCGGCCTTCTCGATCTCCTCGAGCACCGTGGCCTTCGGGTCGAGCGCGTCGAGCTGGTGCTGCGCGTAGTACTGGGGGATGACGTTGTGACCGAGGTCCGCGATGCCGGCGTCGGGCTGCAGGCGCCCCGCGAGCAGCTTGAGGAGCGTGGACTTCCCCGCCCCGTTCGGCCCGACGAGCGCCACGCGGTCACCCCGGCGGAGCAGCAGGTTCGCGTCGCGGTAGACCACGCGGTCGCCGAACGCCTTGGCCACCCCCTCGACGCGGACGGCGATGTCCCCCGAGCGAGGCGCGGGCGGGAATCCGAACCGGATCTGCGAGACCCCGCTCGGCGCCGCGATGCGCTCGACTTTCTCGAGCGCCTTGATCCGGGACTGCACCTGCTTGGCCTTCGAGGCCTTGTATCGGAAACGCTCGATGAAGCGCTCGACGCGTGCGATCTCCTTCGCCTGCCGCTTGGCCCCTTCCTCGAGGCGCTCCTCGCGCGCGGCGCGCTCCTCGAGATAGGCGTCGTAGTTCCCGGGCCAGTGCGTGAGCTTCCCCCGCTCGAGCTCCACGATCCCCGAGACCATCCGGTTGAGGAAGTAGCGGTCGTGGGAAACGACGACGAACGCCCCCTCGTACGTCTCGAGGAACCCCTCGAGCCAGGCGATCGCCTCGAGATCGAGGTGGTTCGTCGGCTCGTCGAGGAGGAGGAGATCGGGGCGGCCGAGCAGCAATCGGGCGAGCACGACGCGCATCCGCCACCCGCCGGACAGGCGCGCGAGCGGCTCGTGGAAGCGATCCGGAGGGACACCGAGCCCGGTGAGGATCGCCCGCGCCTTCGCTTCGACCTCGTCGCCTCCCATCGCCTCGAATCGGTGGCGCGCGTCGCCGTAGGACGCCGTCGCGCGCGCGAGATCGGGATCCCCCGGCCCGAGAGAGGCCATCCGTCGCTCGAGCGATTCGAGCTCCTCCTCGATGCGACGCAGCTCTCCGAATCCGTCGAGCACCGTGGCGAGCACGCTGCCGTCCGCGAAAGTCTCGACCTCCTGTGGGAGATAACCGACGGTGACGGTGCCGGCCCGGTGGACCTCCCCCGCGTCGGGGGTCTCCTGACCCGCGAGGATCCGCAGCAGGGTGGTCTTTCCGGCGCCGTTGGGGCCGACGAATCCCAGGCGCGCGGCGCGCGGGATCAGCCACGTCAACCCGTCGAAGAGGACGCGGGGCCCGTGCCGTCGCTGGATGCCGGCGAGCTGGATCACAGCCAGTACCGTAGCAGCGTCGCCACGCGCTCCCGGAGCCGCTCCGCGGTGCCCCGCGCGCGCCACACCGCGAGCTCGATCGACTCCGCCGCGTCGAAATCCCGCTCGAGCCCCTCACTCGCGACGCGCGCCGCCTCCCGGTCGAAGACGCTGACCGAGACCTCGAGGTTGTGCCGGTAGGAGCGGTAGTCGAGGTTCGCCGAGCCGGTCACGACGATCTCGTCGTCGAACACCGCGGCCTTCGCGTGGAGGACCGGCCCTCGGTGCTCGCGAATGCGGATCCCGGCCTCGAGCAGCGCCCCGTACGTCGCGCGACTCGCCCACCGCACGAGCGGGACGTCGGTGGCCCCCGGGAGGAGCAGATCCACGCGAACCCCCGCTCGAGCCGCCCGCACCAGTTGGCGGCGCAGCGGCGCCTCGGGAACGAAGTACGCGTTGGCCACGAGCACGCGTCGCCGGGCCTGGGCGAGGGTGGCGAGGTGGCTGTGCCGGAGCTTCCGGCGTCCGAGAAGTCCGCGCCCTCCCACGAACTGCACGCCCGCTCGGCCGCGATCCGGGGAGGCCACCGCGAGCCCCGCGGGCCCCTGCAGGTCCCCTCCCGCGCGAGCCCAGGTGCCCAGGAACAGCCTCAGGGCATCGCGAACCGCAGGGCCCTCGACGCGCACGGAGAGGTCCCGCCAGGCGGAAGCCCCCGCGAACTCGTCGGAGTAGGGCTCCGCGACGTTCATCCCGCCGGCGAAGACGACCTCGCCGTCGACGAGCACGAGCTTGCGATGATCGCGGCGATTGGGAAACCACCGCTGCGTCCAGGGGAGGAGCGGGTGGTACCAGACCACTTCGGCGCCCGCAGCGGTCAGAATCCGCTCGATGCCCGTGCTCCCGAGACTGCCGAAGGCGTCGAGGATCACGAACGCAGGCACTCCGGCGCGAACGCGTTCGGCGACGGCCTCCGCGACCCGTCGCCCGAGTCGGTCGTCGGCCCACGTGTACATCTCGATGGCGATCCCGCGATGCGCCGCCGCGATCGCGCGCTCGATGGAGTCGAAGGCGTCACGACCCCGGTGGAAGACCTCCACGCGATTGCCGTACGCGATGCGCGCGCCCGTCCAGTCCTCGAGGGCCCTCAGGCGCCGGAGGCGCCAGAGGACCCCGGGGCGGGCGAGCAGCGCTCGGACGCGCCGGAAGGGGGAATCGGGCATCGGGACGCCTCTTCGGGGCGGCGATTGGCCGCCGGGGAAGCGGGAATTATATTCGGCCCCCATGCGACGCTGGGCCCCGACCACTGCGCTGCTCCTGCTCGGGTTCGCCGCGCGCGCGGAGACCTTCGAGTACGCGATCGAAGTGCGTGCCGACGAGCCGGCCGCCTTCGAGATCCCCTTCGAATCCGTGTTCGCGGGTTCGGTGGCGGTCACGGCGGACTGGAAGGGGCCCCGGATCCTCTCGCTCCGCCTGGAAGGGCCGGGCGAGGGGGCGATCTGGCGGCGGTCCGGTCCATCCCCCCAGCGGATCGACGTCGACGTCGACGGCGAGCGGCTGGCCGCCGGGCGTCAGTGGAAGATCACGCTGCGGGCGCTCGCCGCGCGCGGCGAAGCCCGCGGGACCGTGAGGATCGACGTCCCCGATGCGCCGGAGGTGGTCGCCGCGCGGGAACGGGCGGCGGCGCCCCCCCCGCCACCGCCGCCGATCCCCGATCCCTGGGCGGTCGCCGCTCGACCACCCGAAGGGGCGGAGCCGCGGCTCGTCGCGCTCTACCGGAATGTCGAAGGACTGCGGGCCGCGATCTACGGCGACGATCCATTCCACGTCCTGGATGCCTGCGACTGGCAGAACGACCTGGCGCGGTGGCTGACGGCGCGACGCGACGCCCTCGCCGGCGGGGGGTCCCCTCCGGCTCCCGAGACGCTCCGGTTCCTGAAGGATCTCGCGGCGGCGATCGACGACGTGGAGTCGCTGCGCACCACGCGAGACCCGATTCTCGGCGGCCCGGCACCCGAGGATCCGCTCCGTCGGCGCGCCTGGCTCGCGGCGCGCAGGGAGGCCCTCGCCCCCTACGAGCGCGACCTCGACCGGCTCGCGGAGGCGACGCGCGGCAACTTCCTCCCGGAGCTCGAGCCCGAGAGCTGGCCCGGGCGCCTCGTGGCATGCCTGACCGGGTGCCAGCGCCACTTCGAGGCGCGCTCACGCGAGGGGAACGACGCTGCGGGAGGAGAGCAGACCGACGCGCAATGGCCTCGCATCCTGCGCTCGGGCGAGGCGCTGAGAAGCCTGGCGAGGTGGCTCCCGCCTCCGGCTCCTTGACGGCGCTCCCGCCTCCCGTACACTCCCCTTCCCGTTGGAGGCCCGCCATGAAGAGCCAAGTCGCGGCGCTGCGCGTCGCCCCGGAGACGATCCTCGAGCAGATCGATCGCCTGTGCGGCCTCGCCGGCATGGAACGGACGCTCGCGCGCGGGGCCACGACGATCCTCAAGGACAACATCTCGTGGCACTTCCCTTTCCCGGGCGCGAACACGACGCCCTGGCAACTCGAGGGAACGATCCGTGCGTTGCGCGCTCGCGGGCTTCGTGACCTGACGTGCGTGCAGAACCAGACGGTCGTCACCGACGCGTTCAAGGGGGAGGACCTCAACCGTTACGTCCCGATCCTCGAGCGGTACGGCGTCCCGATCCTCTACAACTTCCGCGAGTCGGACATGAAGTGGATGGAGTTCCGGCCGAAGCGGAAGCTGCACGTCCTCGACTCGATCTTCCCCGAGGGAATCCGGATCCCGGAGTACTTTCCCGGCAAGAACATCGTCCATCTCCCGACGGTGAAGTGTCACATCTACACGACGACGACGGGCGCGATGAAGAACGCCTTCGGCGGCCTGCTCCACAATCATCGCCACTACACGCACTCGTGGATCCACCGGACGCTCGTCGACCTGCTGGCCATCCAGCAGGAGATCCACCCGGGGATCTTCGCGGTGATGGACGGGACGACCGCGGGGAACGGCCCGGGGCCGCGCACGATGTTCCCCGAGATCAAGAACGTCATGCTCGCCTCGTCCGACCAGACGGCGATCGACGCGGTGGCGGCGAAGATGATGGGCTTCGACCCGATGTCCATCGAGTACATCCGGGTCGCGCACGAGGACGGCCTGGGCGTCGGCGATCCGAGAGACATCGAGATCGTCGGCGACGCGGACCTCGGGAACGAGTCCTGGGGTTTCCGCGTCGGCGACAACGGGGCGAGCCTCGTCGGCGACCTGCTCTGGTTCTCCCCGCTCAAGCGATTCCAGAAGCTGTTCTTCCGGACCCCGCTCGTGCACGCGTTCATCTTCGGCTCCGAGGCGTACCACGATTACTACCGGTGGCCGTTGAAGGACCGGAAGACCTTCGAGTCGTGGCGGGACTCGACGGCTTGGGGCGGCTTGTTCCAGAAGTACGAGCGGGGTCCCCTCGGCGACCCCGAAGGCCCGCGCCCCACCGCGACGGCTTCCGGAGCCTGATCGCGGCAGAACGGCCCCACACCTTCAGAGTTGGATTCGAGACGAGTTCAAGTTGGTTTTCTGAAGGTTGTCGGCGGGTCTTTGGGCGAGTACCCCGGAGGAATTTGGCTAATTATCGACCAAACGCTATACATATAAATACTCTGTATCGTGACTATATAGAATTTGCCTAGTAAATAGTTGTCCATAGATTGCGAAACCGTGTGGGAGGCAACCCGACGGTTTTCGCACTCGGGGCGGCGGCGATTCTCGCCGTCGCCACCCTTGCGCCCTGCGAGGCCGCCGTGCTGAGGACGATCGCCGTCGACGGCGATCTCTCGGACTGGTCGGAGGTCCGCTCCGACCCTTACCAACGTTCGCTGGACGGTCCCGCGGGGGCGCTCGTCGACCGCGACGCACCCGTTCCCACCACCGGAAGAGACCTCACCGAGTTCGCGTGGACGTGGGACGCGACCCACCTGTTCCTGTACACCGCGCGAGCCGGAAGCGACAACAACCAGCAACGCTTCTGGTACTACATCGACATCGACGAGGACGGGCGCCAGGAAGCGGCGGAGCCCGTCGTGCTCGTGCAGTGGTTCGGCTCCTCCCGCCGCACCGACGTCTCGCTCTACCGCTACCTCCCCGCCTCCGCGGGAGGCGATCCTCTCGGCAGCCCCGCCGGATTCGCCGACGGCTGGGACATGCCCGGTGGCGTCCAACTCGTGCGATTCGTCGAGAGCGGCTACGGCGGCGAATCGACCGGCCGGCGCATGGAGTCGCGCGTGGCGTGGAGCGAGCTCGGCGTGCCGCCCGGCACGCCGCTCCGCTTTCACGTCGCCACCTCCGCGAGCACGAACCTCCCCTCGCAGATCCACGACAACATGGGCGGCCCCGGGGGTCTCGTCGGCTGGACCCGCGTCGCGGGCGTGACGCTCGAACCCGACCGCACGGGGACCGTGTCGGTCGGGGGACGGGTGGCGTACGCCCACACCCTCACGAATACGAGCCTCGCGAGCGATACGTTCACGCTCACCTGGGCCGGCACCGGCACGCTCGTCCCGACGTCCGTCGCGTGGCATCGCGACACCGACGCGGACGGCGTCCTCGACGCCGGCGAGCCGGCGGTCGTCTCCTCGGGACCGGTCGCCGCGGGCGCGTCGATCGCGCTGCTGCTCGTGGTCGACACGCCCGCGGCAGCGACGGACGGCCAGGCCGCGACGTTCACCGGGCGGTCGACCTCCGCGGCCTCGCCCACGACCTTCGACGTCGTCGTCGACACCGTCACGGTGGCCACGCCGCTCGTGACGCTCGTGAAGTCGGTGGACCGCGCGGTCGCAGCCCCGGGCGAGACCGTCGCCTATACGCTCACCTACACCGGCGGCGGATCGGCCGCCGCGTACTCCGTCACCGTGACCGACCCGGTCCCCGCCGGCACCGCCTACGTGCCGGGATCCGCGACGGGCCCGGGCGCTTCGGTGACCTTCAGCCGCGACGGCGGCGCCTCGTACGGCGCCTCCGACGCCCCCCCGGTGACCCACGTCCGCTTCACGCTCGCCGCCCCCCTGGCGCCGGGCGCGACGGGCTCCGTGTCGTTCCGCGTGACCGTGCAATGACGAAATCGCAGAGGAGGGACCCGATGAAGATCCGGTATGCGTTCCTGGCCGCGGCGCTCGGGGCCGCCGCCACCGTCGCCCTCGCGACCGCGGGCTCCCCGCGGCTCGAGGTGCACGTGCGCGTCGAGCGCGAGGTCGTGAAGGACGACCCGTCGGGGCGCCGCATCGTGCACCGCGAGCCCGTGGGGGTCGCGACGCCGGGGGATACGCTCGTCTACACGCTCGAGGCCCGCAATGCCGGCGACGCAAACGCCGTGGGGGCGAATCTCGACGACCCCATCCCGGAGGGAACCACGCTCGTGGTCGACTCGGTCGACCGCGCGGGCGCCTCGCTCTCCGCGAGCCTCGACGGCGCGAAGACCTGGGTCGCCTTCCCCGCCACCCTCGAGCGCCGCGCCGACGACGGGACCGTCACCCGCGTCCCCGCGCCCGCCGAGGCCTACACCCACCTTCGCTGGTCCCTGCCGGGCGCGATCGCGCCTGGGGAGAGCCGAAACGTCTCGTTCAAGGTCCGGATCCGCTAGGCAGCGAGAGTCCGAGAGGAGAGGAGAAGAGAATCCCATGAAACGAACGCGACTCGTCCTTTGGCTCGGGTCCGCGGCGCTCGTCCTGCTGGCGGCCGCCGCGATCACCCCCGCCTACGCGCTCGGAACGCGCGCGGGCACCACGATCACGAACCAAGCAACGGTGAATTTCACCGACGCCAACGGGAACCCCGGAACGGCGCTGTCGAACGTCGTCTCGACGACGGTCAGCCAGGTCGCGGGTGTCACCGTCGACCCGGACAACAACCAGAACGGCACGCCGGGCTCGACCCTGTACTTCCCGCACCTCGTCACCAACACCGGGAACTTCGACGATACGGTGAACCTCGCCGCGTCGAGCGCCGCAGGGTGGACCGTCACCCTCTATCGCGACGTGAACGGCAACCAGGCGTACGATGCGGGCACCGACTTGCTCCTCGCCGACACCAACGGCGATACGATCCCCGACTCGGGGCTGCTCGCCGACGACGGCTCCATGCGCATCCTCGTCGCCGTCTCGATCCCGGTCGGAACCGCCAACGGAACACCCGACACGGTCACGGTCACCGGCACGACGGTGTTCGCTCCGACCGCGACCGACTCCGCGCTCGACACGATCAACGTGCAGGCTCCGGTCCTCTCCGTGGTGAAGAGCGTCGCCCCGCTCGGCGCGCAGCCCCCCGGGACGGTCCTCACCTACACGATCGTCGTCACGAACAACGGCGCGGGCGCGGCGAACGCCGTCGTGCTCACCGACCCGGCCCCGACGGACACGACCTACGTCCCGGGCTCGATCACGGTGGGCGGCAACCCGCGCACCGACGCCGCGGACCCCGACGACTCCGACTTCGGCTTCACCAACGCGGGCCAGGTCACCGTCAACGTGGGAACGCTCGCCGCGGGAGGCGGCTCGGTGACCGTCACGTTCCAGGTGACCATCAACTGACACTCGGCCGGAACGCAAACGTTCCGTGATCGGCGGGCGGGGCGTCCTTCGGGGCGCCCCGCCGCTTCTCACCCTCCGGGCGAAAGGCAGCGTCCTCGAGATGAGCGACGTCCGGCGTGAGCCGTCTTTTCTTTTCGCGCGCGCGCGCGCGACAAGGAATGCGTGCGTCGCCGCCCTGCTCGCCTGGTCCCCCGCCTTCGCCCAGACGCCCCCCGGCACGACGATCGTCAACATCGCCACGGCGTCGGTGGGCGCACAGCGCTTCGCGTCGAACGCCGCGTCGACGCGGGTGGCGCCGACGTTCTCGCTCCAGGCGGTCCGGCTCCAGGTCGGACCCTCGGGCACGGTGCTTCCCGGCCAGCGCCTGACCTACACGCTCGCGGCGACCAATGCTTCGAACGCCCCGCTCACCGCGGTCCGGCTCGAGCTCCCGCTCGACGACGATCTCCGGATCGCGAGCCCCGCCGTCGGGCCGCAGCGCGCCTACGACGCGGCGACCCGCTCGGCTTGGTGGGTGGTGGACGCGCTCGCCCCGGGGGCGAGCGTGAGCTTCACGGTCGACGCCGTCGTCCGCGAAGACGCGCCGCCGGAGACGCGCGTGGAGCTCGTGGGCCGGGCGCTCGCGGCGGAGGTCGCGGAGCCGGTGCTCTCGAACCCCGTGCTGAGCATCGTGCTCCCGCCCCTGGTCGCGGTCGAAAAGCGCGTCGATCGCGCGACCGCGATTCCCGGCGAAGCGGTCGGCTACACGATCCTCGCGCGCCACACCGGAACGTCCCCCGATCTCCCCGAGGCGACGCTCCTCGATACCCTCCCCGAGCAGCTCCGCTACGTGCCGGGCTCCCTTCGCGTGGACGGCGCGGCCGTCGGCGAGCCCGCGATCGACGCGGCGGGGCACGAGTTGCGCGTCCCGGTCGGGCCGCTCCCCCCAGGGGGGGTGCGCGTGGTGCGGCTGGCGGCGCGCGTCGCCGCCACCGCCCGCGCGGGCGAGGCCCTGAACCGGGCCCAGGTGCTCGCCCGCACCGCCGGCGGCTTCGACACCGCCTCGAACGTCGCGAGCGCGGCGATCGCGGTCGTGCCGGGGCCGTTCCGTCAGGAGGCGCACCTGGTCGGCAGGGTCTTCGTCGACGACGACGACGACGGCGAGCCGGATCCGGGTGAGCCCGGCGTGCCGGGAGTGCTCGTCGTCGCGGAGGACGGCCGGGGCGCGGTGACGGACATCACCGGCCAGTGGCATCTCGAGGGCGTCCGCGCCGGAACCCACGTGGTGCGGCTGGACCGATCGACGCTGCCGGAGACGCTGCTCCCCGTCGACGGCGGCGCCGACTGGGGCTCCGACCGCGGCTCGCGGATCGTCGTCGCCCGCACCGCGTCGCTCGCGATCGCGGACCTTCCCGTCGGGCCGCCGGGGTCGGCACGATGCCGCGTCGCCTCGGGAGACGCGGTTCTGACCCTCCCGGCGGCGAGCCTGCTCGACGCCCAGGGCGGTGCGTCCCGCACGGTCGACGTGCACCTCGAACAGGCGGCGCAGTACCTCCTCGATACCGGCGGGCGATCGCCGGACGCGATCGTGGTCGGTTGCCCGGGGTTCGAGCGGAGCGCGCCGGGAATCCGTTCGCGGCTGCGTGAGCTCGTGGCCCGGCGCGCCGGCGTCGCGGCTCCGGCGCCGGAGCCGTCCGCGCCGTCTCCGTCGCCGGAACCCGCGAAGGACCCGCTCGAACGCGTCGTTCGGGAGTCGCCGCCGGTCGTGGCGATCGTGTCCCCCGCCGACGGCCACCGTGCCGGTGGCTCGCAGCTCGCGGTCGAGGTCGCCTATCCCGTGGGGAGCCGACCGGTCCTCGAGGTGAACGGCGTCGAGGTCCCGACGAGCCGCATCGGCGCCACCTCGACGCTCCCCTCCCGAGGACTCGCCGCCTCGCGATACGTCGGCGTGTCGTTGGTTCCCGGGCCGAACCTCCTCCGCTTCCATGCCGACGGTGCGGAGGGATCCGTCGAGCGCACGGTTCACGTCCCCGGTCCCGTCGCGGCGCTGAGACTCTCTCCGCCGGAGACGCGGTGGCTCGCCGACGGCGTGACCCCGGGAAGGGTCCGCGTCGAAGCCGTCGACGCCGGGGGGATGCGCGTCGCCGAGTCCCCCGTCGTGACCGTGGAGATCGACGGCGCTCGCCCGCTCGCGCCGGACGCCGACCCCGGGGCCGACGGCTGGCAGATCGCGCTCGAGCAGGGTGCGGCCGCCCTCGATCTCGCGCCACGGACCTTTCCGGGACGGGTCGACCTTCGCGCCCGTCGCGACGAGTTGGAGGCGGAGATCCTCGTCGAGGTCCTCCCCGCCGGCGGCGCCTGGCGCCTCGTCGGCCTCGCCGAGGCGCGGGTCGCCGGCGACGGCGGCGTCGAGGGAGAAGGGGGAGTTCCCCCGGGCCCCGACGCGGAGGCGCTCGGAAGCGACGCTCGCCTCGCCGTCCTCGCGCGGGGGCCGATCGGGCGGGACGCCCGTCTCACGGTGTCCCTCGACACCGCCCGCCGGCGCGACACGACGCGCCTGTTCGGCGGGTTCGAGCCCGACCGGTTCTTCCCGGTCTACGGCGACTCCTCGATCGAGAGCCGCGAGACCGAACGCCAGGGACCGTTGTTCGTCCGCGTCGACGCACCGAGCGGATTCGCGCAGCTGGGCGACTTCGAGACCGGCTTCGAGAGGACCGAGCTCGCCCGCTACGACCGTCGACTCAGCGGCGCTTCGGGGCGCGGACGGTTCGGACGATTCGAGATCGAGGGGTTCGCGGCGCCGACCGAGCAGACCGTCGTGCGCGATCTCTTCGCCCCGGACGGCACCTCGGGGCCATACCTTCTGTCCCAGCGTCCGGTGATCGCCCGCTCGGAGCGGATCGTGATCGAGACCCGCGACCGTTACCGGGAGGACGTCGTGCTCGCGCGCCGCCAGCTCGTCGTCGACCTCGACTACGACCTCGACCCGGAGGCGGGGACGATCCTGTTCCGCGGGCCCGTCGCACCCTTCGACGGCGATCTGAACCCGATTCGGGTCGTGGTGCTCTACGAGCTCGACGGGGCGTCGCCCTCGAAGCTCGTGGCAGGCGGTCGCGTCACCTTCCGCCCCGACGATCGCCTGGATGCCGGCGTCTCGCTCGTGCACGAGGACCGTCTGGGCGGCGCACTCGACCTCTGGGGGCTCGATCTCGCTTGGCGCCCCCTCCCCGGGACGAGCGTGCGCGCGGAAGTCGCCGGCACGGATGACGCCGGATCCACCGCCACCGCGACACGGCTCGAGGCGCGTGGGCGGACGCCGAACCACCTGACGTGGGAGGTCGCCTGGCGCGATCTCCCCGCCGGATACGCGAACCCGACGCTCCTGGCGGCGCCGGAGGTCGGCTCGCGCCGCCTGGGGGGGAGCCTCCTGTGGGACCCCGGGCGGGCCTGGCGCGTCAAGGCGGAGGCGTTCTCGCAGCAGGACCTCGAGACCGACCGCTCGCGATCCGTGGCGTTCGTGCAGACCGAACGTCGCTTCGACCGGATGACGCTCCTCGGAGGCCTCCACGCCGTCGACTCCGAGGAGGGAGGGACCTCGTCCCGGGCGACGCTCGCGGAAGCCGGCATCCGCGGCCGCCTCGGGCGTCGGCTCACCGCGGAGATCTCGCGGCGCGAGGCGCTGGGCGGAGAAACGACCGAGGGTTACGGCCCCCGCACGCTCGCCGGACTCGCTTACGACCTCGCCGAAGGACGGCGCCTGTTCCTGCGTCATGAGGCGGAGTCGGGGGACGGCCAGACCCGCGACCGCACCGCGCTCGGGGTCGAGACGCGCATCGGTGCGAACACGAAGGCGACGGCACGCTACGAGATGCAGGGCGGGGCGTCCGGCACGGCGCTCCGTTCGGCGACGGGGATCGAGACCGTCCTCCCGCTGCGCCCGGGCCTGTCCCTCCAGCTCGCCGCCTCACGCGTCGATACGACGCGCGGCGACGATGCGTCGGACTTCACGACGCTCGCCGCGGGCATCGAGCGTCGGGCGGGAGATTCGCTGCTCTCGGCGCGATGGGAGACGAGCCTGCAGTCGTTGGAGACGCGCCACGTCGCGACCGTCTCCGGGGCGTTCCGCGCGGGCCCGTCGTGGATGGTGTTCGCGCGCGAGCGGCTCTTCGCCTCCTCGCCGGAGCGCGGGGATCGCGCGGCGCGAGCGGAGGGACTCTGGGGCGCCGCGTACCGCCCGTTCGCGGGGCGGTGGCAGGCGCTCTTGCGACTCGATCACATCACCTCGGGCGGCACTCCCACGACCGCGGGGGCCATCCTCGGGTCGCCGCCGCCGGCGGCGACCCCGCCGGGACTCGGCACCGATCCTTCGAGGTCGTCGCTCGGGCCGGATCTCCAGACGATCGTCGCGGCCCTGGGCGTCCGGGCGTCGTCGCGCCAACGCCTGGCCGGGACGGTGGCGCTCCGGCGGGTGGACGCGGAGCCTTCGATCCACGTCGGCTCGAGCCTGACGACATTGCTGGGCCTCCACTACACCGCGGAGGTGCATCCTCGGTGGACGCTCGGCGCCTCCGCGCGGCACTTCGCGCAACGCGACACGCGGACTTCCTCGTTCGGCGCGGGGGTGGAGGCGGGATATCTCGTCGTCCGGAACCTCTGGGTGCTCGGCGGATGGAACGTGCTCGGATTCCGGGACGACGGATTCTCCGACCTGGACCGGACCGATCGCGGACCGTTCGTCGCGCTGCGGTTCAAGTTCGACGAACGGACGATCGAGGCGCTACAGGACTGGCGATTGGATCGACCCCACGGCGGGGTTACGGCGCGACGCTGAGTCTGCCGTCCTCCGGCCGAATCGAACGGCTCTCGTTCTCGTAGAGGAAGCTCTCGATCGCCCGCCGGTCCTCCGCACCGAACCGCTCGAACTCGACCCCCATCCCGGGCACCTGGAGGTCGCGTCCGGAGGCGGCGTCCTGGAGCGGCACCGCGCGGACCACCCGCCCGATGACGTGGACGTTGCCGACGGCATTCGGGAGCGGAAACGAGATCGCGCAGCGCATGCCGATCTCGATGGGCGCGGGGGTCGAAACGAACAGGCCGCTGGGCGAGAGGTCCTTCGTGTACCCGAGCAGCAGCGGCTCCGAGCCGTCGAGGTAGACCGGCGTGCGAAGCGGCACGCGCGGCCGGCGCGTGTAACACCAGACGCGGTTGCGGCCGAGCTCGCGCGCTTCCCGCAGCGCGTCCTCGGCTCGGGCCAGCAGATCCGAGGGGCCGTCCGCGTCGGCGGGGAACGTCGCGGCCCCGAGGCTGAGGGTGAGCCGAAGGCCTCCCTCGGACGCACCCGGGTGAAGGAACCGGAATCGTTCGACGGTCGAGCGGAGACGCGCAGCGATCTGCCGGGCGCTGCCGCGGCCGATCCCGGACAGGATCAATCCGAAGTCGTCGCCGCCCAGCCGCGCGATCAGATCCTCGTCGCGCACGGTCGCCCGGAGGATCCCGGCGATCTTGCAGAGGACGGCGTTCTCCGCTTCACGACCGAAACGATCCCCCACCTTCCGGAGATGATCGACGTCGGCGAGGATCACCGCGAGCGGGCGCGCGTTCCTCGCGGCGACGCGAAGGTCCGCGTCGAGCCGCTCCAGGAAGCTCTCGCGCGTCGCGAGCCCCGTGAGCGCGTCGGTCGGCTCGGCCGGATCGGCGGGGCCCTCGGTGGCGGCGAGCACGCGGTGGATGACGACGGTGACGCGGTCCCCGGCGCCGGGGGTCCGGAACGCGGAGGCCTCCACGTCGAGAAGCCGACCGTCGGCGCATCGCACGCGAAGCTCGAGAGGGAGGATCCCGGAGCGCCGGCGCAGGGACTCGATGTCGAAGGTCAACGGCGTGCGGCGCCCCCCCTCCTCGACGATGCACAGCGAACGGCCTTCGACGCGATCGCGGCCCACCACCTCGGCCGCCGACCAGCCGGTCACGCGCTCGAGCCGCTCGTCGAACCCGAGGATCGTCCCGTGAGCATCGACGATCAGGGACCCGGAATCCGAGGTCCGTGCCCTGTAGCCGTCCGCAACGCTTCGCTCCCCCATCGTCCCCTCCTCAACCACCCCATTAGATACCTACTGGGGTGCTCGCGTTTTGCAATCTAGTTTTCATTTATGTCATAGGCAACTCCATGGAGAACGAATTTGTAAATCCATCCATGCAGGGGTGGGTGGACAAAGTGGGCGGTTTTCGATATCCCGCCTCCTCCACGGAGCCGTCAGGAGGAACCATGGCGTCCACCGACCCCGTTTTCCTCGAGAAGCTGGCCCAAGTTCCGCAAATTCTCGCCGAGCTGAACCTCGACGCCTGGCTGATCTTCGTTCGCGAGACCTCCGCCGTCCACGACCCTTCGCTCGACGTGGTGGTCGGGACCCAGGTGACGTGGCCGTCGGCGTTCCTGCTGACCCGGACGGGTGAGCGGTACGCGATCGTCGGGAGCCTCGACCGCGCCAATCTCGAAAGCCTCGGCCTGTGGCCGGAGATCACCGGCTACGTCGGCGGCATCACGGACGATCTGCGGCGGCTGCTGTCCCGCCTCGATCCGCGAACGATCGCGATCAACGTCTCCGAGGACGACCCCACGGCGGACGGGCTCACCGTCGGCATGCACCGCATCCTCCTGAAGGCCCTCGACGGAACCCCGTATGGCGATCGTCTGACCTCGTCGGGAGCCCTCATCGCCTCGCTGCGGGGACGCAAGACCGCGCTCGAGCGCGAACGGATCCGCCGGGCGTGCCGGACGACGACGGACATCTTCGCCGCGGTCACGCCCAAACTGAGGCCCGGGATGACCGAGCGGGAGTTCGCCGCCACGATCGTCGAGGCGATGCACCGGGCGGGAGCCACCGAGACCGCGTGGGATCCCGAACAATGTCCTGCCGTATTCACCGGTCCCGACTCGGCGGGCGCCCACGCCGGGCCCACGGATCGCCGCATCGAGCGAGGCCACATCGTCAACGTCGACTTCGGCGTCCGCCAGGACGGATACTGCTCCGACCTGCAACGGACCTGGTACGTACTGCGCGACGGGGAGGAGCATGCCCCCGACGCCGTCCAGCGAGGCTTCGACACCATCCTGGAATCGATCCGCGCCGGGGCCCGCGCCATGCGACCCGGGAAGACCGGTGCGGAGATCGACGACGTCGTCCGCGGTTACGTCACCGCCCGCGGCTACGACGAATACCCGCACGGCACCGGTCATCCCATCGGCCGCGTCGCGCACGACGGCGGCGGGGGGCTGCTTCCCCGCTGGGAGCGTTACGGCGCGACGCCTTTCGTGCCCCTCGAGGTGGGCCAGTGCTACACGATCGAGCCCCGCCTGACGGTGCCGGGGCACGGCATCGCCACGTGCGAGGACATCGTCGTCGTCGAGGAGGACGGCGCTCGGTTCCTGTCCGAGTCGCAGGAAAGGTTGTGGCTCGTGCGATGACGCCCGCTGCGGTCGAGGCCCTGGAGGGCGCGTTGCGCCTGCGCAACCGGTTCGCGGGCGTCGGCGAGTACCCCGATCCCGCGCGGTATTTCGACGAGGGTGGCTTCGCCTCGGCCGCCGCCGCGTGCGCGGAGGCGAACCGCGACCTGTTGCGGTTCCTCCTTCCGGACGACGACGTTCGCCCCGCGGACGTCCGACTCGATTCCACGAGCCGGGACGTCGAGACCTGGTCGTTCCGCTCGCCGCAGCCTCCCGGAGGCTCCGAGGACCGCGTGGTGGTTCGCGTGCATCGGGGCCCGGGGGGGAAGGTCCCGGCGCCCGCGATCCTCTTCCACC
This sequence comes from Candidatus Polarisedimenticolaceae bacterium, assembly GCA_036376135.1. Classification (NCBI taxonomy): domain Bacteria; kingdom Pseudomonadati; phylum Acidobacteriota; class Candidatus Polarisedimenticolia; order Candidatus Polarisedimenticolales; family Candidatus Polarisedimenticolaceae; species Candidatus Polarisedimenticolaceae bacterium. The sequence goes on from DASVAW010000159.1 coordinate 62,934, forward strand.
ATCCGCTCTACCAGAAGCGGTGGGAGGCGTGGGACTGGTTCCTCGCCCCGCTGCGCGAGCGTGCACCCGTCGCGATGATGGCGGCGCCCTTCCATTTCCGCCGCACGCCCCGCGGCGAGTTCTCCGGCGAGGGGTACGTCAATCCGAACCCGTGGCGGCTGTACTCCGCGGTCCGGCAGTGGACCCGCGACCACGCGGCGACACGCGTCTTCCTCGAGCAGACCCTGGGCTTGCGCACCGGCGGGGTGGTCGGCTTCAGCCTCGGAGCCTTCCAGTCGCTCCTGCTCGGCGCGGCGGGGGGGCTCGAGCTTCCGATCGTGTCGATCGCCTGCACGAACCGTTACGGCTACGGCGTCTTCAACAGCCCGATCGCGCGCGGCCTGCGGGACGCGTTGACGCGGCTGGGAATCGATCGCGAGAGCTTCGAGCGGTCGGTCGACGCGATGCAGCTGGAACGATGGGCCCCGAGGTTGCGGGACCGGCCGGTCCTCTGATCGCCGGCCGGCACGATCGCGTCGACCCGCCGCCCTCGAGCGAGCGTCTCGAGGCGGCGCTCCGCCCCGCACGCTCGCTTCACGTCGACGCGGGTCACGCCACCCTGGTGCTCTACCGCGCGGTGGTGGGCGAGGCGATGGTCTCGTTCTTCGAGTCGGTCGGCGTCATCTCCCCGAGGGGAACACGACCACCGCGACGCCGCGGTGCACGGTGAGCCGGATGAGCTGACCGGTCACGTTGCTCAGGCCCACGGAGCCGGGCTTGAGGCGCCGCCGGGTGAGCGCCCAGCGTGGCCCGACGAGGCTGACGACCGCGGCCGCGCCGACCGGGAACAGCGAGAGGGAGCGTCCACGCACCGTCCGCGCGCGGAACCCGCGCGCGGTCACGATCACCACGCCGCGCCGGCTCGGCGCGATCACCCCCGCGAATCCGGAGGCGTGGGCGCCGAGCTCCTGCACGTTCGCCCACTCGTGGTCGAGCCGCCCGCCGAGAAGCCCCGCAACGACGAGAACCTGCACGCGGCGGCGGCGCATCTCGCGAAGCGCTCCCGCCAGGTCGCTGAAGTCCTTGTCCTCGGCGTAGACGACCGACGGGACCGAGCGAGGCACGCGCCGCGTGGAGTCCGCGTCGCCGACGTAGAGGTCGGGCGGGCGGCCGGCCGCCCGACAGGTGTTCCAGCCGCCGTCGACGGCGACGAGCAGACAGCGGTCGGTGAAAAACGCGGCGAGGGCGGAAGCGCGTCGGAGGTCTTCCCGTGTGGAGCCCTCGAGCACGAGGACCGCACCGCGGACGCCGCCGTGCCGACGAATCCCCGTGAACTCGATCTGCGGCCGCGCCGACCACGCCGTCATTCCGTGCTTCCCCCCGCGCGACGGAGAAGGAAAGCACGCGCGCGAGTCGGAGTCAACGGAAACGACGGGAGCCCGAAAAAGCGAAGGCCCCGGACGAACCGGGGCCGCTCGAGGATGTCGATTGGGAAGGGAGTTCAGGCGACGCGGACGACGTTATCGGCCTGCGGTCCCTTGGGACCGTCCTTGATCTCGAACTCGACTTCCTGGCCCTCGTCGAGGGTCTTGTATCCGTCGGCTCGGATCGCGGAATAGTGAACGAAGACGTCGGGACCGTCCTCCCGCGCGATGAAACCGTACCCCTTCGTGTTGTTGAACCACTTCACTCGACCTCTGGCCACGGCCGGTACCTCCTTGGAACGAGCGGCGAGAGTCTAAAGGCTCGTTCCGGCAGCGGCAAGGTGCGTGTGGCTCCCGTTCAGTTGGCGGTTTCGGAGGACACCGCCGCCTCGTCCTCGGTCTCCTCGGGAACGACCGGCGGCACGAGCGAGGCCTCCGGGATCGGCCTCGTCCGGAGCGCCGTGCCGAAGACGAGATCCAGAACGGCGTCGATCTCCTGGACGAAGTGGAAGGTCAACGCCTCTTTCACGGAGGCGGAGACGTCCTCCAGGTCCTTCGCGTTCTTGTCGGGGAGAATGACGCGCCGGATCCCGGCGGACTTCGCGGCGATGACCTTCTCCTTGATGCCGCCCACCGGAAGCACCTTGCCGCGCAGGGTGATCTCGCCGGTCATCGCGAGATCACTCGGCGCCGGGAGCCCCGTGAGGAGCGAGACGAGGGAGACCGTGAGCGTGACGCCCGCGGACGGCCCGTCCTTGGGCGTCGCGCCGGCGGGAACGTGAATGTGGAAGTCGCTCGACTCGAACAGGTTCTCGTCCACGCCGATGGCCTGGCTGTTCGTGCGGATCCAGGAAAGCGCCGCCATCGCGGACTCCCGCATGACGTCGCCGAGCCTTCCCGTGATCGTGACCTTTCCCTTGCCCTTCATGCGCGTCGACTCGACGAAGAGGATCTCGCCGCCCACCTGGGTCCAGGCGAGGCCCACCGCCACCCCGCTCCGGTCCGTCCGCTCGGCGAGCTCCCGGAAGAACTTCTCGGGGCCGAGCAGCTCGGCCACGAGCGTCTCGTCGACCACGAACGGCCCCGTCTGCCCCTCGGCCACCTTCCGCGCGATCTTCCGGCAGACGTTGGCGATCTCGCGGTCGAGGTTGCGGACGCCCGCCTCTCGCGTGTAGTCGGCGACGATCTTCGCGAGCGCGCCTTCCGTGAACGTCACCTGATCGGGCTTGAGTCCGTGGTCGTCGATCTGGCGGCGGACGACGTGGGCCTTCGCGATCTCGAGCTTCTCCTCCTCCGTGTATCCCGGGAGGCGGAGGATCTCCATCCGGTCCCGAAGCGGGGGCGGAATCGTGTCGAGCATGTTCGCCGTCGTCACGAAGAAGACCTTGCTGAGGTCGAACGGCACCTCGAGGTAATGGTCGGAGAAGGAGAAGTTCTGCTCCGGGTCGAGGACCTCGAGCAACGCCGACGAAGGATGGCCGCGGAAGTCCGTGCCGACCTTGTCGATCTCGTCGAGGACGATGACCGGGTTCTTGGTCCCGGCGCGCTTGATCCCCTGGATGATGCGGCCCGGAAGCGATCCGATGTACGTGCGACGGTGTCCCCGGATCTCCGCCTCGTCGCGGATGCCGCCGAGCGAGATGCGGCCGAACTTCCGCCCCATCGCGCGGGCGATCGACTTTCCGAGGGAGGTCTTCCCGACGCCGGGAGGGCCGGCCAGGCACAGGATCGGGCCCTTGAGGTCCTTCTTCAACGATCGCACCGCCAGGTACTCGAGGATCCGGTCCTTCACCTTCTCGAGGTCGTAGTGGTCCTCGTCGAGGATCGCTCGCGCTTCGTGGATGTCGAGCTTGTCCTCGGTCTCGACCGACCACGGCAACGTCACCAGCCAGTCGAGGTAGGTGCGCGCGACCGTGTATTCCGCCGCCTGCGGCGGCATCTTGCTCAGCCGGTCGAGCTCTTTCTCCGCGGCCTTGCGGGCCTCCTCGGGCATCCCCGCGGCCTCGATCTTCTTGCGGAACTCGTCGATCTCCTGCTGCCGGTCGTCGTCCTCGCCGAGCTCCTTCTGGATCGCCTTCATCTGCTCGCGCAGGTAGTACTGCCGCTGGGTCTTGCCGACCTCGTCGGCCACCTGCGATTGGATGCGGCTCGAGATCTCCTGCAGCTCGACCTCGCGCGTGACCGTCTCGACGAGCTTCTGGATCCGGTCCTTGACGTTGGCGCGCTCGAGCAGGCCGATCTTCTCCTCGACGGAGATGTTCAGGACCGACGCCGCGAGGTCGCTGAGCCTCGCCGGGTCGCCCGCGCCCGCGGACAGCACCATCTCGCCGAGGTCGTTCGAGATGTTCGGCGAGATCTGCACGAGCTTCTGGAACTGGTTGATCAGGCTTCGGACGTGGGCCTCGAGCTCGACGCCCGACTCGACGACGTCGTCGAGGACGCTGATCGAGGCCTTGATGAACGGCTCGGTCGCCGTGAACCGGTCCACGCGCGCACGCCCGAGCCCCTGGATGATCAGGTTGACGTTGTTCCCGTTGAGCCGGACCACCTTCAGGATGCGCGCGACCGCCCCCACGCGGTACATGCCGGAGGGGTCGGGATCGTCCTCGGCCGGGTTGCGCTGTGAGACGACCGCGATGAGCTTGTTCTCGGCGACGACGTCGTCGAGGAGGTTGAGCGTCTTCCTCCGGCCCACGGAGATCGGCATGATCGCGTGCGGGAACAACACGCTGTTGCGAAGGGGGAGAACGCCGATCTCGGCCGGGATGCTCAGGTTTTCCATGCGACCTCGCCGCCGATGCGAGCCCTGAGAGGGCCCCTCCGGCACGCCGATGCTACGCCAGGGACGCGGGAATAGTAGGCGTCCCTGCGGCCGACGGCCAACCGCGGGGACGCCCGGCTCGAACGCTCGAGGATCTCAAGCGGTGCGGATTTCCACCCGCTTGGGCTTCGACGCCTCGGACTTGGGAAGCTGGATCTCGAGGACGCCGTCGCGGTAGCTGGCCGCGATCCTGCCGGCGTCCACGGTCGTGGGAAGCGTGAAGCTGCGCGTGAAGTTGCCGTGCTGGCGCTCCAGGCGATGGCTCGTCGCGCGGGCGAGGATCTCGTCGCGCCGCCTTTCACCCGTGAGGGTGAGCACCCCGTTCTCGATGCGCAGGTCGATGTCCTCCTTGCGCATCCCGGGAAGCTCCGCCCGCAGGTAGAGCGTGTCGTCCTTCTCGAAGATGTCGACGGGGGGCACCCACGTCCCGTAGGGCTCCCCCTCGCGCGCGAGCGCCGAAGGCTCGGCGAGCATGCGGTTGAGCCGGTCGGACATGGTGACGAGCTCACGGAAAGGATCCCAACGCACCAAGGTCATCGTCCTCACCTCCTCGCGGCCTGCTGCGCCGCGACGCGCAAGGCTTTAAGACGGTGCCGGAGGGGTGTCAAGGCGACGGTCAGTCGTACAGGCGCTGGTGCTGGGAGGCGGCGAGCTGATCCGGAACGGGCCGGTAGTCGAGCGGCTCGAGCGAAAACGAGCCGCGCCCCTGCGTGCTCGACCGGAGCAGGGTCAGGTAGCCGAACATCTCGCCGATCGGGACGACACCCCGCACGACGACCGCGCTCCGCGAGAATCCCGTGTCCTCGACGACGGCGCGACGCTGGTTGAGCGTCTTCACCACCGCGCCGAGAAAATCCTCCGGGACGCGAACCTCGAGGCGACCGTACGGCTCGAGCACGACGCCCCCGACCCGGCGCAGCACGTCGCGGAACGCGAGGCTCGTCGCGGAGTTGAGCGCGATCTCGGGCTGACCCACGTCGTCGAACACGGCCTCCACCAGACGAAGGCGGACGCCGGTGACGGGGTAGCCGAAGACCCCGCCGCCGTCGGCGGCGTTGCGAAGGCTGTCCACGAGCCCGGCGACCATGGCGGCAGGCACGGCGCCGTGGGCGAGCGCGCTCTCGGCGACGACGGACGCCCCCGGCTCGGGGAGCGGCTCGACCTCGATCGCGACCCGTGCGAAGAGGTTCTCGCCGCCGACCTGCCGGCGATACTCGGCCTCGCCGCGCGATCCGGCGCGCACCGTCTCGCGGAACGAGACGCGGGGTTTCCCCGACGCGAGGGAGAGTCCGAAGTCCCTCGCGAGCCTCCCGAGCGTCACGTCGAGGTGGAGCTCTCCCATGCCGGAGAGCAGCAATTGCCCCGTCTCCGGGTCGACCGAGGACCGCAGGGTCGGATCCTCGCGCTGCACGCGGGCGAGGATCTCGGACAGCCGGTCCCGATCCGCGCTCGAGCGCGGCTCGACCGCCACCGACACGACGGTGGAGGGGAACTGGATCGGCTCGAGGAGCACCGGCGCCGCCTCGTCGCAGAGGGTGTCGCCGGTCTGGGACCGGTGCAGCGCCGCGACCGCGACGATATCCCCCGCCTCGAGGACCTCGACCGGCTCCCCGCGATCCGCGTGCATGCGCAAGACGCGCCGCAGCCGCTCCCGCTCGCCCGTCCTCGGGTTGAACGCACGCTCCCCCGCGGGGAGCCGCCCGGAGTACACGCGCAGATAGAAGAGATCCGCCGAGGGGGTCGCCACCACCTTGAAGACGAGAGCGGAGAACGGGGCCTTGGGCGAGCACGGGCGGTCGAGCGGCGCCCCGGTCCTGGGGTCGTGGCCGGTGAGCGGCGGGACGTCGACGGGGGACGGGAGCAGCGCGCAGACCGCGTCGAGCAGCGGCTGGACGCCGAGGTTCCGGAGCGAGGCGCCGCAGTAGACCGGGACGGCCGTGCGGGCGATCGTGGCGGCGCGCGCCGCCGCGGTCAGCGCGTCGGCGGAAACCTCCGCCTCGGCGAGGAACAGCTCGGCGAGCGGATCGTGGACCTCGGCGAGGGACTCGATCGCCTCCTGACGGCGACGCCTGGCCTCGTCGAGCAGGCGATCGGGAACCGGGCCGGCGACGACGTCCCTTCCGAGGGTGGCCGCGTCGAAGGTGAGGTATCGCATGCCCACGACGTCGACGATGCCGCGCAGCGTCTCCGCCGCTCCGTCGGGAAACTGGAGGGGAACCGCCCGCGCCCGAAGCCGCTCGCGCATCGAGAGGACCGCGGCGTCGAAGTCGGCGCCGACGCGGTCCATCTTGTTGACGAACGCGATGCGCGGGACGTGGTAACGGTCGGCCTGGTGCCAGACCGTCTCCGATTGGGGCTCGACGCCCTCGACGCCGTCGAAGATCACGACCGCGCCGTCGAGCACGCGCAGGGCGCGCTCGACCTCGGCGGTGAAGTCGACGTGCCCGGGCGTGTCGATGAGCTGGATCTCGTGGTCTTTCCAGTAGAGCGTCGTCGCCGCGGCGGAGATCGTGATGCCTCGGTCGCGCTCGTCCGGACGGAAGTCCATCACGGCCTGGCCGTCGTGGACCTCGCCCATCCGGTGGCTGCGGCCGGTGTAGAAGATGAACCGCTCGGTGGTCGTCGTCTTGCCCGCATCGATGTGGGCGACGATCCCGATGTTGCGGACGCGTTCGATCGGAAGGGTGGGCATCGGGCCTTCAGTTCACGTAGCGGCCGCCGTCCCCGCCGGCGCCGCGGTCGTCGTCGCCGGGCTCCCGTGCCTGGCGGTCGCGTTCTTCCTCGATGGCGCGGAGGATCTCCTCCTCCTCGGGGATCCGCACGTTGTGGATCGAGCCGAGCAGGAGCACCCCCTGGCCGACCATCGCCGGATCCTCGTCGAGCCAGTCGCGCAGCGGGTCGATCAGCTCCTCCGCGCCGAAGAGGCTCACCCATTCCGCGCTCGTGCCGGGGCCCACCTCCTCCATGAACCAGTCGAGGTTGGCCACGACCGCCTCGTAGGCGTCGCGCGTCCCGAGGTCGCACAGGAGGACGAGCAGACTGTGGGCGGACTCGACGTCCACGGTCCCGCCCTCGATCTTCGCGCGGGCCGGCGCGACGACGGCCTCCCCCATCTTGCCGAGGGCGCGCTCCGCGGCGCCGTACACGTACGAGTTCTCGTCGGACAGGTACTCCATGACCTCGGGGATGAAGTGCACGGAGCGCAATTCGCCGAGCGTCTCGAGGGCGACCACCTTCGGGAAGAACGGCCCCTGCGCCTCGAGCATGCGCAGGCACCAGTCCTGGGCCTTGGACGCGCGCGCGTCGTCGCCGCGGCACAGCACCGCGATCGCCGGCGGGAGGTCCGGGAGCACGAAGGCCGTCTCGAGCTCCGCGAGGCGGAGCAGCTTGTCCAGGTCCCCGCGCGCGCGCTTGAGCGCGAGCTCGGCGTTGACGTACCGCGCGACGGCGAAGGCCGCGGACAGCTGGAAGCCCACGACCCACTGCTGGAACTGGTGGCCGAGGCGCTCGGCGTCCTGCAGGAGGTCCGCCTTCACGAAGGCCTCGACCGCGGCGGCGATGCGGCCGGGAAGGCCGTCCTCGGGGTCGCGAGGCAGGCGCGAGATCGCCTCGAGGGTCCATTCGGCGATGCCGCGCACGATCTCCGCGTGGCCGCCGGTGCGGAACCGTTGCGCGATCCCGCGGATCGTCGGCTCCCCCATCGCGGCCAGGATGTCCGAGTCGTAGGCGGAGTCGACCGCCTTGATCGTCTTGCGCAGCTCGATCCGTCCCGACGGCCCCGTCCGGAAGCACCAGCCCGCGTCGTCGATCTGCAGCGATTCCATCAGGGTCCGGAACCCCTCGCCCGCGTTCTGCGCGCCACGCCACTGCAGGGCCATGTGGAACCGGCGCAACACGTCGGCGATCTCGTGGGAGTCCGCGACCTTCATCGCGCCTCCGAGCGCCGCGGGCTCGGTGAGCAGCTCGACCTTGCGCGTCGTGAACTCACGCACGAGCGCGCGGGCCTCGGGGGTCCCGAACTCCGCCAGCGCCTCGACGATCAGCCCGAGCGACGGAGCGTTGAGGTCGCCGCGGGGGAACGCCGAGGCGGCGACGTCGACGGTCCCCGGGTACCCCAGGCGCGCGAGCGCCTGCAGGCACTGGCCCGGCACCACCCCGCGCAGCAGCTTGAACGCCCGGAGGAGGATCGCGTGGTGGCGCGCATCGCCGTGCTCGCCGAGGTGACGGGCCACCAGCGAAGGCGTCGCTTCGTGGTCGTCGAGCAGGAACGGCGCGATGGCGTCCGAGCACCGCTCGGGAAAATGGCGGATCAGGCGGTCGACGCCCCAGTAACGGACCTCCGCGTCCTCCCACTTGGTGAACCGGACGAGTTCGTCGAAGTCCCAGATGCGTTCGGACACGTCGGCTCCCCGCCCCCGAGAAAGAGCGGGGATTCTATCACCCGGTGTAGGCGTCCATGATTGCGGCCCCGACGATGCTCCGGTCCCACGCGAGCAGCGCCGCGACCGCCGGGTCGGCCGCAAGCCCCGCGTCGGCCGCCAGGGGGGCGGACATCGTCGCGAGCGCGAGGTCCGCGAGGGTGAGCCCGCCCCCGAGCAGGTGCGCGCGGCCCGCCAAGCGGTCGACGGCCAGGCGCGCGGCGCCTTTCGCCGCGACGAGATCGAGCGCGTGGCGGGAGGCGGAGATCCGGAAGCGCCGCACGACGACGCGACGCGCGAGCCGCTCCTGCAGCGCCCGCCGCCAGGCCGGGAGGTCCGGGAAGAACATCCGTCCGAGAAGTCCCGGGCGCGAGAGCACGTGGAAGTAGGCGATCCGGCGCGACATCGCCATGAAGCGCTCGTCGGCCCAGTCCTCGAGGACCAGGCACTCCGCCCGGAGCGCCGGGTCCCGCGGAAGCAGCGCCGGCTCGGGGAACCGCTGCTCGAGGTGGAGCAGGATCGCGGTCGAGTCGGAGACGGCCCGACCGCCGTCGAGGAGCACGGGGACGAGCCCCTGGCCCGAGGCGCGGCGCGGGCTCCGGCGATCCGCCGGCGGGATGTTCTCGACGGCGTAAGGGATCCCTTTGCGCTCGAGCGCCAGCCGGACCTTGATGCAGTTGTGGCTGAACGGAATCTGGATGAGGCGGATCTCAGACACGATAGTGGCACCCCATGCTTCGCTTGTTCTCCCAGGCGGCCTGCGCCACGACGGCGGCCGTCCGGACGGCATTACGCAGGCCGACGAGACCGTCCGTCATCCGGGCGCGGCGGTAGAACCGTTCGACCTCCCACTCGAGGCTGCGCAGCTCGTGCAACGCGCGCTCGAGCCGGGGGGTCGTTCGCACCAGCCCGACGTAATTCCACATGATGTGCTGGATCGACGACATGTCCTGGGCGACGAGCGCGGGGTCGGGGCGCTCGCGTCCGGCGTCGCGCCACGGGGGGATCTCGCCGGCGTCGGGAGGCGGCGCGGACGTAAGCGTGCGCTCGACGTCCGCAGCCGCGCGGCATCCCCAGACCACGCCCTCGAGAAGCGACGTCGAGGCCAGCCGGTTCGCCCCGTGCACGCCGCTGCACGCCACCTCCCCCACGGCGTACAGGTCGCGGATCGTGGTGCGCCCCCATGCGTCGACCCAGACGCCGCCGCAGGCGTAGTGCGCCGCGGGCACCACCGGCACGAGGTCCTTCGTGACGTCGGTACCGTAGGCGAGCAGGTCGCGGTGGATCGTCGGGAAGTGCTCGAGGATGCGCTCGCGCGGGATGTAGCTCCGCAGGTCGAGGAAGACGTTCGGCACGCCGTGCTCGAGCATCTCCTGGTGGATGCCGCGCGCGACGACGTCGCGGGGGGCGAGATCGCGCCACTCGGGGTCGTAACGCTGCATGAACGGCTGCCCCGCCGCGTCGGTGAGGCGCGCGCCGTCCCCGCGCACCGCCTCCGAGATCAGCAGCCGCGGCGCGTGCGGGTGGAAGAACGTCGTCGGGTGGAACTGGATGAACTCCGCGTTGATGACGCGCGCTCCCGCGCGGACCGCCATCGCGAGACCGTCGCCGCGCGCTCCGGCGGGATTGGTCGTCCGCAGGAAGATCTGACCGAGCCCGCCCGTCGCGAGCACCGTCTTGCGCGCGACGCAGCGCACGACGCGATCGCCGTCCCGCTCCAGCAGGTACGCCCCGATCGCCTTCGGAGGGTCGTAGACGTGGAGCCGGTTCGACGCGTGGTGCGAAGGGGTGAGCAGGTCGACCGCGGTGTGCGACGTCAGCAGCCTCACGTTGCGGTGCGCGCGGAGGGCCCCGACCAGCGCCTCCTCGATCGCGCGTCCGGTGAAGTCGGCCGCGTGGAGGATGCGCGGGAGCGTGTGCCCGCCTTCGCGTGCGAGCGCGAGCCCCCCGCGGTCGTCCCGGTCGAACGGGACCTCGAGGCGCTCGAGGAGGACCTCGCGGACCCGGTCGGCGCCCTCGCTCGCCAGGATCGCCACCGCCTCGGGGTTGCAGTGCCCGGCCCCGGCGCGCGCGACGTCCTCGGCGAGCTTCTCGGCCGAGTCGTCATGCCCCCGGTAGATGATCCCACCCTGCGCCCAGATCGTGTTGCTCTCCCCGGGATCCGCCGCCCGCGTCGCGACCACCACCGGGATCCCCGCGTCGGCGAGGCGCAACGCGGTCACGCCGCCGGCGATGCCGCTTCCGAGGACGAGGACTTCGGCTTCGACGAGCTCGGCCATCGCGCGGTCAGCCGATCGCGATCATGCGCTCGAGGGCGAGCGCCGCGCGGGTCCGGATCGGCTCGGGGACCTCGATCCGCCAGCGGTCGTTCCGGAGCGAGGCGAGGGTGTCCTCGAGGGTGATCTCGTTCATGTGCGGACACCGGATGCTGCAGTAACGGAGCATCTCCTTCGCCGGGTTCGCCGCCGCGATGTTGTCCCCCATCGAGCACTCGGTGAGCAGGAGGTAGGACGGTGCGTTCGATTCGGCGACCCGGCGCGCCATCGCCGTCGTCGACGCGGAGAAATCCGACGCGGCGACGACCTCGGGGCTGCACTCGGGATGCGCGAGGACGAGGACGCCGGGGAACTGCCGGCGCGCCGCCTCGACGTCGGCGACCGTGAAGCGCTCGTGGACCTCGCAGCGTCCCCTCCAGCCGATCATCTGGACGTCGAGGTCGCCCGCGACCGGTCCGCCGTCCCGCGACGGGAAGACGATGTGCTTGCCGGTCTCGCGGGCGACGTTGCGCGCGAGGTACTCGTCGGGAAGGAAGATCACCGTGTCCGTGTGGAGCGATTCGACGACCGCCACGGCGTTCGAGGAGGTGCAGCACACGTCGCTCTCGGCCTTGACGTCGGCGTAGGTGTTCACGTACGAGACGACCGGCACGCCGGGGAAACGCGCCTTCAGCGCCCGCACGTCGGCGGCGGTGATGCTCGCCGCGAGCGAGCAGCCTGCCTTCTCGGCGGGAAGGAGCACGGTGCGGGACGGGTTGAGGATCTTCGCCGTTTCCGCCATGAAGCGCACCCCGCAGAAGACGATCACGTCGGCCTCGGCCTTCGCGGCGCGCCGCGACAGCTCGAGGGAGTCCCCCGTGATGTCGCAGATCGAATGGAACAGCGCCGGCTCCATGTAGTTGTGGCCGAGGATGACGGCGTTGCGACGGCGCTTCTCGTCGAGGATCGCCGCGGCGACGACGGCCTTCTCGCGAAGCTCGACGTCGGGGACGACCCGGTGGAGCCGGGCGTGGAGCTGCTCGTACATGGCCTGCGGGGTCATGGGCCCTCCGGCGGGGAAGATAGCCCACCCCGACCCGTGTAGCATGCGCGGCGTGATCTGGGTGGTCGGCGACGTCCACGGCTGCGTGCGGGCCTTCGAGCGGTTGGTCCGCGAGATCCGGCTCGATCCCGAGCGGGACGCCTTGTGGTCCGCGGGCGACCTCGTGAACACCGGCCCCCACTCCCTGGAGACGCTGCGCCTCTGGCGGGACCTCGGCGGCCGGGCCGTCCTGGGGAACCACGACATCTACGCCCTGCGGGCGTTTGCGGGGGCGGTCCCCCGGCATCACGACCGGCTCGACGGGCTGTTCGCCGCCCCCGACGCGGGGGAGCTCCTCGCGCACCTGCGCGCGCAGCCGCTGTTCGTCCGGCTCGGGCCGGAGGTCGTCCTCGTGCACGCGGGACTGCACCCGCGCTGGGACGACCCGGAGAAGCTCCTCACGACCACCGGGCCGCACGACGACGCGTGGCTCGCGCGCGAGGAGACGACCTTCGCGACCCGCGTCCGCTGCTGCACCGAGGACGGGACCCGCACGAAACATGTCGGCCCACCTGCGGACTGCCCTCCCCCGTTCCGGGCGTGGGACTCGTTCTACCGGGGGAACGACCTCGTCGTGCACGGGCATTGGGCGTGGCGGGGGTACCACCGGTCCGGGCGCGTCCTCGGCCTCGACTCCGGTTGCGTGTACGGCGGGGAGCTGACGGCGTGGTGCGTCGAAGAGGATCGGGTCGTTCGGACGGAGGGGGGTCAGACCTGACCCCCCTCCTCGTCAGACCCTCCGAATGTACTCGAAATCGATCGGCTGCCCCTTGATCCCGCGTTCGGGCTTCGCGATCCAGTGGGCCATCTTGCCGCGCTCGAGGACGGGGAGCATGAGGCTCTTCACGTAGGTCTTGTCGGACTCGGTGGGGAGCCAGTCGTACTTCCGGCGCTCCCACGTCTCCTTGGAGATGGGGTTCCCCTCCGGGTCGAAGTGGTGACCGCGGTAGATCCCCATCGCGCGGTTGAAGCGCCGGTGCGGGAGCTTGACGGTGAAGTTCACCCCCTGGTCGGCGATGATCTTGTTCCAGCGGTCCACGCCGCGCTGGTTGTCGTCGATGTAGGCGTCGCGCAGGACCTCGTTCATCGCGTTGCGCAGCGGAACCTCGCGGTCCGTGACGCGGCCGTCCTCGTAGACCGGGACGTGGTACGTCGCGTTGAGGGCGACGTGGTCCTCGAACTTCTCCTCGTGCTCGCGCCCCTTGAGCCCCGCGGCGAAGTACTCCGCCGCGTTCGACGAGATCTCCCCGCCGAACAGGTCGAGCGACGACGAGTACCAGAAGTTGACGTACTTCTGGATGAGATCCAGGCCGATCCCTCCCTGCGCGCGCGCGTCCTCGTTCTTGTCGCTCTTCATGAGCTCGCAGGCCCGCTGGATGACGCGACCCACGCCCGTCTCGCCGACGAACATGTGGTGCGCCTCCTCGGTGAGCATGAAGCGCGTCGTGCGCGCGAGCGGGTCGAAGCCGCTCTCCGCCAGGGCGAGCAGCTGGTACTTCCCGTCCCGGTCGGTGAACATCGTGAACATGTAGAACGACAGCCAGTCCTCGATCGGCTCGTTGAACGTCGAGAGGATGCGCGGCTTGTCGGTGTACCCGGACCGCCGCTCGAGCAGCTCGTCCGCCTCCTCGCGCCCGTCGCGCCCGAAGTAGGCGTGCAGCAGGTACACCATCGCCCACAGGTGGCGCCCCTCCTCGACGTTCACCTGGAAGAGGTTCCGGCAGTCGTATTGCGAAGGGGCGCTGTCGCACAGCAGACGCTGCTGCTCCACCGACGCGGGCTCGGTGTCCCCCTGCGTCACGATGATGCGCCGGAGCTGGTTCCGGAACTCGCCGGGGACCTCCTGCCACGCCGGGTTCCCGAAGAAGTCGCCGAAGCCGATCCGGCGGTCGTGCTCGGGCGGGGTCAGGAAGATCCCCCACTTGTAGTCGGGCATCTTCACGTAGTCGAAGTGCGCCCACCCCTTGGCGTCGACCGAGATCGCGGTGCGCAGGTAGATCTCGTCGACCTGGTAGTCGGCGGGCCCCGCGTCCGACCACCACTTCAGGTAGTTCGGCTGCCACTTCTCGAGCGCGCGCAGGAGCTTCTTGTCCTGCGAGAGGTTCACGTTGTTGGGGATCTTCTCGAAGAGCTGCATCACGTCCTCCTGAAGTCGAACGTCGGACGCTCCGGCTTTCCGTAGAGCGTGAGGGCGCCCCGCTCCCCGACGGCGTTGGGGCGCTGGAAGATCCAGTTCTGCCACGCGGTGAGCCTTCCGAAGATCTTGGAGTCGCCGTTCTCGGTCCCGGCGAAGCGCAGGCTCGCCTCCATCCCGGTGAGCGCGTCGGGGCTGAGCGACGAGCGCTCCTCCGTCGCGACCCGCACCTCGTCCTCCCAGTCGATCGCGTCGGCGACGATCGTGACGAGCCCGGCCTCCGAGGCCTCCCCGGGGTCGTAACCGCGCGGCCGTTCGAGCAGCGCCGCGGCCCGCCCCGGCTCCCCGAGGAACCGGACCTCCAGGCGCGAGGGGCCGTGGGTCATCGGGTAGGTCCCGCCGTTGAGCGGCGAGAGGTGGATCGCGGTCGGCCGCTCCTCGTCGTCGAGCATGTAGGACCGGTCGGCGGCCAGCGCGAGCTCGAACAGCGTCCCTGCGAAACACGAGCCCGGCTCGATCATCGCGAAGAACGACTTCGCGGTGAGATCCACCCGGCGCAACACGCGGGCGATCAGCAGCCGCACCTCGTTCACGAACCAGTCGCCGCGCAACGCGTCGAGCGTGGCGTCGAGCGCGAGGACCGCCTCGGCGCTTCCCTGCGTCCGCAGGAGCACGAGGCCGATCTCGTCCTCGTTGTGCCGCAGGTGCAGGAGCGCCTCGTCCAGCTCCCGGAAGGCCTGCATCGGCCACCACGAGGCGCCCAGCGCGCGGATCGCGGCCGCGTCGGCGGGGAGGTCGGCCGGCGGACCCTGCAGGGTCAGGGTCGCGACCCGCCGCTCACGGTCGAGGTCGAGGCGCACGTGCGTCCAGACGATCGCGTCCCCCTCGCGGCGCGAGGCGATCGGCGTGAGGGCGACCCCCTTCGCCGCGCGGGCCGGTGAGGCCGCGGCGAGCGCCTTCGCCCGGCGATCGACGACTTCGGCGAAGCGGCTGCGCGGTGCGACCTCGTCGACGAGGTTCCACTCGACCGCGCGTTTCCCCTTGATCCCCTCGGCGAGCGTGCAGAAGACGTCCGCGAGGTCTCGGCGCACCTTGCGCTTGTCGACGAGGCGCGTGAGGCCGCCGGTCCCGGGGAGCACGCCGAGCAGCGGCACCTCGGGGAGGCTCACCGCGGAGTTTCCGTCGTCCACGAGCACCATCGCGTCGCAGGCGAGGGCGAGCTCGTACCCGCCCCCGGCGCAGGTCCCGTTGAGCGCGGCGAGGTATTTCTGGCCGCTCCCCGACGACGCGTCCTCGATGGAGATGCGCGTCTCGTTGGTGAACTTGCAGAAGTTCACCTTGAAGCCGTGGCCGGAGCTTCCGAGCATGAAGATGTTCGCGCCGGCGCAGAAGATCCGTTCCTGGATCGACGTCACCACCACGCACCGCACCTCGGGGTGCTCGAAGCGCAGGCGCTGGACGGCGTCGGCGAGCTCGATGTCCACGCCGAGGTCGTAGGAGTTGAGCTTGAGCTTGTACCCGGGGCGCAAGCCGGCGTCCTCGTCGACCGCCATCGTCAGGCGGGCGATCTCCCCCTCGAACGCGAGCTTCCAGTGTTTGTAGGTGCTCGGGTGGCGCCCGAAGGTCACCGGTTCGTGCTTGACCTGCGTTTCCAACGTTCCTCCTCGAGCGCGCAATATACTGCACAAACTACCCGTCGATTACGGGGATCGCCATGCACTATAGTGCACGCATGACGCAACGGTCCGATCTTCCTCCCTCGATCCGGATCGACGGCGAGGGACTCCTCCACGCGCTCGCCGCGAGGATACGCGCCGTCCGCGAGTCCCGGGGCTTCACGCGCGCCGACCTCGCGCAGCGCTCCGGGGTCTCGATGCGTTTTCTCGCGAGGGTCGAATCCGGGGACGGGAACCTCTCGGTGCTCCGGCTCGCCGAGATCGCCGCGGCGCTGGGAGTCGCTCCCGACGAGCTGCTCCGCCCGAACCCGGGCCACGGACCGGTCGTCGCCCTCGTCGGGATGCGCGGCGCGGGAAAGAGCACGGTCGGACCGTTGCTCGCGCGGCGGCTCGGCGCCCCGTTCGTCGAGATGGAGACCCTGATCCGGGAAGCTTCCGGCGTCCCCGTCGACCAAGTGTTCGAGCTCCACGGCGAGGCGTACTATCGTCGTCTCGAGCGGGAGATCCTCGGCCGCATCCTCGCCGAGGGGCGGGCGACGGTTCTCGCCGCGGCCGGAGGAGTCGTGAACGAACCGGCGACGTGGGAGACCCTGCTCGCGCGCGCCACCGTCGTCTGGCTCAAGGCGCGCCCCGAAGACCACTGGAACCGCGTCGTCGCGCAGGGGGATCGCCGCCCGATGGCGGACAACCCCGACGCCCTGGCGCAGCTTCGCGCGATGCTCGCCGCGCGCGAGCGGCTCTACGCCGAAGCGCATCACGCCGTCGACACGACCGGCCGCACGCCCGCCGAGGTCGCCGACGCGATCCGCGCGGCCGTGGAGGCGCGATGACCGCCCCGCGCGCCGCGAGGGTCGGGCCCGCCGTGGCGGGCCGCTGGTACCCGGCGGGAGCGCAGGCCCTCGCCGACGCGGTCGACGCCCTGCTCGACGGCGCGGCGGACGCACCGCTCGTGCCCGCGGTGATCGCCCCTCACGCGGGATACGCCTACTCGGGAGCGACCGCCGCCGCGGCGTTCCGCCGATACGTCGGCGCCGGGATCCGTCGCTGGATCCTCCTCGGCCCGAGCCACTATCACGGCTTCCGAGGGGCGCGCCTTCCGGACGCCGCCGCTTGCTCGACGCCCCTGGGCGACGTCCCGATCGACCTGGAGGCGGTCGGCGCCCTCGCCGAGGACCCTCGCTTCGCCCTCGACAACCGCGTCTTCGAGCGTGAGCACAGTCTCGAGAGCGAGCTCCCGTTCCTCCAGCGCGCACTCGGCGACCCCGAAGGGTTCGCGATCGTCCCGGTGCTCGTGGGATCGCTTTCCTCCGCGGCGGATCTCGACGCCGTGGCGCACGCGCTGCGCCCGCTCGCGGACTCCGGCGCGGGAATCGTGGTCTCGTCGGACTTCACGCACTACGGCGACGCCTTCGGGTACGTCCCGTTCCTCGACGACGTCGAGGCGGGACTTCGCGACCTCGACCTGGGGGCGGCCCGGTTCATCGTGAACGGCGACGCCCCCGGCTTCCGCGACTACTGCGATCGCACGGGCGCGACGATCTGCGGCCGCGACGCGATCGAGGTCGCCCTCGATCTCGGCCTCGGCCGCGGCGCCGTCGCCGCCTACACGACCTCCGGCGCCCTGACCGGCGACTGGGACCACACGGTCTCCTACGCGGCGATCGCGCTCGAACGGGCGCGGACGTGACCGCGACCCTCGACGCTGCGGAGCGCGAGGCCCTGCTGGCGCTCGCGCGGGCCGCGATCGAACAGGAGTTGTTCGGCGGCGACGTCCTCGAGCGGGCGCGCCGCGCCCTTCCCCCCTCCCCGGCGCTCGACGCGGCGCGGGGGGCGTTCGTCACCCTCAAGACCTCCGAACTGCGGGGGTGCATCGGCCACCTGGAGAGCGACCGCCCCCTCCGCGAGACGGTCGAGCGGTGCGCCGTCGCCTCCGCGTTCGAGGATCCGCGCTTCGACCCGCTCTCCCCGGCCGAATGGCCCCGCACCAAGGTGTCGATCTCGGCGTTGACGATCCCCCGTCCGGTCGAGGGCCCGGCGGGGATCGAGATCGGCCGTCACGGCGTCGTCCTCGAAGCGAGGTCGCGGCGGGCGGTGTTCCTTCCGCAGGTCGCCCCCGAGCAGGGGTGGGACGTCCCGACGCTCCTCTCGCACCTGGCGCGCAAGGCGGGCCTTCCCGGCGACGCCTGGCGCGACGGCCGGCTGCTGGTCTTCGAGGCGGAGGTCTTCGGGGCCGAGTGACCCTCCTGCTATAGTCCGGGGGTCATGTCGCAGGCCTTGACCCTCCCCGAAGAGGGCCTCGTCGCGGTCCTCAGGGACGCCGTCGAGCTCGCCAAGCCCCGGATCACCGGGATGGTCGTCTTCACGACCGCGATGGGTCTGTGGGCCGCGCCGACCTCGATCTCCGTGGCCCGCACGGTGGCGCTGCTGGTCGGGACGACGATGCTCGTCTCCTCCGCGAACGTCTTCAACAGCTGGATGGAACGCGACGTCGACGGTCGGATGCTCCGTACGAAGGAGCGGCCGCTGCCGGCGGGGCGGTTCGACCCATGGACGGCCTTCGCCCTGGCCGTGTTCCTGGGCGTCTTCGCGGTCCCGATCCTCGCGGTCGCGGTGAATCCCCTCACCGCCCTTCTCGGCGCGATCGCGCACGCGATCTACGTGCTCGTCTACACGCCGCTCAAGCGGGTGACCCCCTGGGCCCTCGAGATCGGCGCGATCCCGGGCGCCGTCCCGCCGCTGATGGGCTGGGCCGCCGCGACGGGCGGCCTCGAGGCGGGCGGCTTCATGCTCTTCGGCATCCTGTTCTTCTGGCAGCTCCCCCATTTCATCGCGATCGCGATCTACCTCCGCGAGGACTACGCCCGCGGGGGCCTGCGCGTCCTCTCCGTCGTCCGCGGCGAAACGAGCGCGCGGCGTCGCCTGCTCGCCTGGACCGTCGCCCTCGTGGCATGGAGCTTCGTCGCGCTGCCGATCGGCGCGGCGGGGCTTCCCTACGCCGTCGTCGCCGCGCTCGTCGGCGCGGGCTTCCTCGTCATCGCGGTGGACGGAGTGATCCGGGCGGTGGGCGGCGCGTGGGCGCGCCGCGCGATGCTCTACTCGCTCGTCTACCTCGTCGCGGTCGCGGCCGCGCTCGTCCTCGACGCACGCTGACGCACACCCCTCAGGGAGCCGCCTTCACGAAGACCACCGCCGTCGCGTCCGCGGCGTCGAGCCTTCGGACCGCGTCGCGGAACGCCGCGTACCCCTCCGCCTCGACCCGGTGCGCCGTGAGCCGCGCGAGGCGCCGGTAGCGGAGTCGCCCCTGCTCGAAGGTCCAGTCGGCACGCCCCTCGACGCCTCCGGCGCTCACCTCGATCGGTCGCGGCAGCTCCTCGGGAACGAAGCCGTCGGGGACGAGCACCGCCGCCTCGACCCGCTCCTGGCGCGGAAGGACCCGGAGGTCCCATCGCAGCGACGAGGGGAGGTTGCGGGGGTAGAGCCCTCCCGCGGTTTTCCCGGGCGACACGATGAGCATCCCCCCGACGCGCTTGCCGAACCACCCTCCCCGCAGCGTGGAGCGCTGCACCACCGGCGCTCCGGAACGTTCGAGGCCTTCGACGGTGTACGACCCCAAGACGCTCCCGGGGAAACGCGACTGCAGCCACGCCTCGTAGAGGCGCCGTCGCTCGCTCTCCGCCACGGCGGACCAGCCGGCCCTCAGCTCCGCCCCTTCGGCGTCGAGCAGCCGCTCCTCGAGCACGGCCGAACGGAGCGTGCCCGCCTCGTCCAGCTCCGCGTCCAGCGTGCGCTCGACCGTCGAGGCGTCGGGCGGCTGCACGGGGAGCTCGATCAGCCGGCCGCCCTCGGGCAACACGAGGAGGGCGCGCGTTCCCTGGTCGCCGTCCGGAAGGGTCCAGGCGGACCAGCCCCGCGCGGTTCCGTCGAGGAACAAGACGCGCCCGACGCCCTCGACGTCGAGAACCGGCCAACGATCGACGAGAGCGCCTTCCGGGAGCAGGATCCCCGCGATCGCATGATTGAACTGGTTCGCGGCGGGGACGTCGGGGTCCACCTCCCCGGAGCTCCGGGTCTTGACCACGACCGGGAAGGTGCGCAGGCCCCAGTGTCCGACGATGGCGCGCAGCAGGAACGCCTTGTCCTTGCAGTCGCCGAACTTCCTCGAGAGCACGAGCGAGGGCGGATGGGGCTTGTAGCCGCCGATGCCGAGCTGGATCGAGACGTAGCGCACGTCCGTCGAGACGTAGTCGAAGGCGCGCTCGATCGCGGGACCGAGCTCCTCCGGAGACCTCGGGTGCCACGCCTGCGCGAGCCGCGTCACCTCGCCGAGGTCGACGAGCACGGGCGAGGTCAAGGACTCGTACCATCGCCCGAGCGCCTCCCAGTCCGCGAAGCCGCGCCGGCCGTCGGGGCTCCACCAGCGCGCCCACACGCGGGCGATCAGGTCCGCCGCGGGGGGAGTGCCTTCCTCCGTGGGGAGCGGCGGAACGTCGGAGGCGTCGCAGGTGACCGTCGAGCCCTCGACCGCGCAGGGGACCTCGCGGATTCCCGAGGCGGACCAGTCGACCCCCCAGTCCTTGGGCGCCTGCAGGATCAGCCGGCTTCGCAGCATGGGATACCGCTCGTGTCCGAAGTGGTGGACCACGGCGCCGAGGTCGAGCGTCCGGATCACGGAGGACTCGCTCGTGAACGTCGCCCCCACGACCGGGTTCGCGGCGGCGAGGTAGAGGATCCGGGAATCGTCCGCCACGCTTCCGCCGTCGGTCCAGGGATCGTCCCGGCGATCCAGGACCGGGTCCGGAGCGACCGCCGTTCGGCCGTCGGGGGAGACCGTCCAGCCGCGGACCTCGGGTTTCGTGTCGTCGCGGCGATAGGGGACCGCGAAGATCTCGGCGTCGGCGATCGCGGCGCGCTTCAAGGGCCGGATGGCGTAGCGTCGCGTGACCTTCACGCCCCCCTCCGCGATCGGCTGGGCGATCGTCTCGTCGTGGAGAACCACGGCGGCGGCGTCGGTGGCGGGCGTGGGCGTCGCCGCCGCCTCCCTCGCCCACGCGGGCAGATCCGCGAGCGGAACCGTCCGCCGGTTCGGCTTCGCCGGGAAGGCGCCGCCGACCGACGCGGCCAGCACGAGAGCGGCGAGAGCGGCCCTGCCGCCGCGACTCACGGCAGCGTCACGACGACCGGCTGGTCGTCGGTCTTCGCGATGTCCCGAAGCCAGTTCTTCAGCGTCGCGTACGCGGCCGCGGGGACGCGCGGCATCTCCAGACGCATCAGGCGCCGGTTGGAGACGCTCCGCCCCACGACGGCCTGCGTCGACGTGTACTTCCCGACCGGGGGCGCGGCGGCGTCGAGCCCCTGCGGAACGGCCGCGGTCGCACCCTCGGGAAGCTCGAGCAGGACCGTGTCGGTGCGGTCGAACGGTTCCCCGAAGTACACGTCGTTGCGCCTCGTCTCGGCCGCCCAGTCGGCGGGGTCCATCCGGTCGAGCAGGTTGAGGTTGACCAGTATCCGCTTGCCCGCCGGAACGGCGTACCCCTCGACCGTCCACTTCACGACGGTCTTGAGCTGCTTGTCGCCGTCGAGCCCGTCGAACTGCAGCGAGACGATCTCGGCACCCGGCATGTGGCGGCGCAGGCGCCGCTGGACCCGCTCGCGGCGCGCCGCGTCGTCGAGATCGCGGACGGCGTTGCGGCCCCGCTCCGCCGCGAGGCCGTACTCCGTGAACGTCCCCTCGAGCTCGAGCCGGCCCGTCGCGTCCAGCTTCCCGCGGACGACGTTGACCAACCGGTTGTCGGCGACCCCGATCTCGCCGAGCCGGACCGGCGCCGTCGTCTTGCCGTCGAAGGGGATCACGAAGACGCCGCGGGCCTGCGTCGGCACCGGCCCTGCGGGGTTGTCGGAGAGCGGATCGACGTACACGGGCCCCTTCTCCCCGGCGAAACGGAACATCCCCGCGTCGAGGAGGATCGGCAGCGGCACCTGCGGAGGAAGCGGACCGGACGCGCGCCGCCGGTAGGCGACGAGCTCCGCCGGAACGTCCACCGCCTTCAGCATGGCGACGGCGGTCGCCGCGATCTCCGTCGAACTCCCGGACCCCTGGGCGAGCACGTCGTCCGGGGACGGCGCGGTGACGCCGTACGCCCAGACGGACACGCGCAGGCGCTCGCGGAGGACCTTGCGCACCGCCTCGGCCTTCTCGAGCGGGGTGGCGAGAGAACCGGCGACCTCCTTGGCCAGAGCCGTGGTCGCGTTGACCTTGCGCTTGGCCCAGATCGTCCAGAACTCCTCGTATTGGCGCTTCGTCCAGGGCGCCCACTCCACGGCCCACTGCTCGGAGTACCCCTCGGTCTTGTACTCGCGCGGGTAGACGATGAGCTGCCGCGGGCTCTCGCTCTCCGGGGGGGAATGGGGCTCCCCCGACAGCGACGGGACGTCGGTCCAATGCCAGACGTGCGCCATGCCGCGCGCGGAGCGGAACGAATGGACCGCGGTCTCCTCCTGCGAGAGTCCGATCCCGAGCGTGGAGAAGCCGAACCCGCCGTCGACCTCGAACATCAGCCGATTGTCGAGGACCGGAAGATCGAGCTGGACCGGCCAGATGACGTTCGGGATCTCGTCGACGATGTACGAGAGGTGGAGGTCGAGGATCGCCCCCGGCCGGACCTCCGGCCAGGCGACGCGCAACTGGTTGCGCTCCGTTTCGTGGGTCGTCCCCTTCGACTGCTCGCGGAAGATCCCGCTCGCCGCATCGACGATCTTGCCGTCCGGGAGCACCGTCCTCGCCTCGACCTTCTGGAGCCGCCAGCGCCCGTAGGCCTCGAACTCGAAATCGCCGTAGTCCTCCACCCCCGCGGCGTCGAGGATCTTGACCCGGCGGTAGACGTGCACGCGTTGCAGGAGGTCGTCGGACTCGACGAGGAGCTGCCGCTGCTCGGCGTACAGCAGCATCGCCGCGGGAGCCCCCGGCTCGAACGGAACGGAAGCGAGCTGCTTGTCCGCGTCCGTGATGGGCGGGTACTCGTCCTTGAGCAGGAGCTCCGCGGGTTTCCGCTTCGGCGTTCCCGCAGGAGCGGCCGGGAGGAGCGTCGTCGCGAGGACGACCACGAGCAGGCGCGACACGAGCTTCATTGCGGGGACTCCTCTGCGAGGGTAACGACGAGAGGCCGGTCGTCGGCGGCCGCGATGTCCGAGAACCACCGGCGCAGGTCGGGGTACGACGACGCCGGGAATCGGTACAGGTGGAGCGTCATGCGGCGCGTGGCGACGACGACCTCGCCGCGCCGCTCGGTCTGGCTTTCGTAGGTTCCGACCGGCCCCGCCGCCAGGCGGGCCTTCGGGCCGGGCAGGGCGACGTCCTTGACCCCCTTCGGCAGCCGGAGGAAGACGGTGTCGAAGACCTCCGAGGCTTCCCCGAGGTCGACCGGCCAGGGGCGCTCGGTCACGCTCCAGGCGTGCGCGCCCTCGCGCGTCCTCACGTTGGGGAGCAGGATGCGCCTCGCCCCCGCCGCGCTCGCGTACGCCGCCGCGCGCCACGTCGCGCGGATGACGAGGTCCTTGGTCGGATCGCCCATCCCCTCCACGGCCAGCGTGTCGATCTCGGCGCCGGGAACCCCTTCGCGCAGCTCGTCGAGAATCGCGAGCTTGCG